>CAYVMH010000019.1:0-2036 GCA_964452595.1 uncultured Candidatus Saccharibacteria bacterium | reverse complement strand
TGGCTAAAAAATACCCAGTCGCCGTATCCGAACTCGCGGCCGTGGAGGGCATGGGGCCGAAAATGATCAAGCTGCTCTGGCAGAAACTGAAGATCAAAAATCTTGCCGATCTTGAGCGTCTGGCAAAAGCGGGCAAGATACGGAAACTTCCGGGGCTTGGCGAGAAATCTGAGGCGCGTATCCTCAAGGGGATCGAGTTTTTAAAAAAATCCGGCGGCCGAAAACTGCTTGGGTCTATCCTGCCTGACGTGCGCGCGCTCGAGGGTATGATCCGCTCGTTTCCGGAAGCGGAAGAGGCGATGGTTGCCGGATCCATACGCCGGAGACGCGAGACCGTCGGCGATATTGATATTCTGGTCGCCTCGTCAAAACCGGATGCGGTGACAAAGCGTTTTCTTGCGCTGCCGTTTATCGCGCACGTCTACGGACACGGGTCCACCAAGACGAACGTGCGTCTCACCAACGGCCTTGATGTGGATCTGCGCGTGGTGCCAAAAAAATCATGGGGCGCGGCCTTGAACTATTTTACCGGGTCAAAAGAACACAACGTGGCGCTGCGCGAGCGTGCGATGAAATATGGATGGAAACTCAATGAATATGGGCTGTTCTCCGGCACGAAAATGATTGCGGGAAAAACCGAAGAGGAAGTCTATAAAAAACTTGGGCTTGCGTTTATTGAACCGGAATTGCGTGAGATGACGGGGGAGATTGGCGCCGCAGGTTTATTCCAGACTAAGTCTGGAACTGATCTGCCGGACCTCATCGGATATGACGACCTGCGCGGCGATCTGCAGGTGCAGACCAACTGGACCGACGGAGAGGACTCCATTGAGGAAATGGCAATGGCGGCGGACAGGGCAGGATTGGAATATATCGCAATCACGGATCATACGGTGTCGCTTGCCATGACCGGAGGGCTGGATGAGAAGAAATTGGCGCGGCAGATTCAAGAGATCAAACAGGTAGATGCGAAACTGCGAAAGAAAAAAATCCGCTGCACAGTTCTTGCAGGCGCCGAAGTAAACATCATGAAAGATGGCTCGCTTGATCTGGCAGATGCAATGCTCGCGAAGCTCGACGTGGTGGGTGCTGCGGTACATAGCCACTTTCGGCTCTCGCGAAAAGAGCAGACCGCCCGTCTGATCCGCGCCATGGAAAACCCGCACGTTGATATCATCTTTCATCTCACCGGCCGCCGTATCAACAAACGCGAGCCGATTGATCTTGACATTGACGCGATCATTGCCGCGGCAAAGCGTACCCGTACGATCCTCGAGATCAACGCCTCACCGGAACGGCTCGATATCCGCGACGAGTATATCCGCAAATGTGTTGCTGCCGGAGTGAAGATGACCATTGATTCCGACGCGCACGCGGCTGATCACTTCCGATTTCTCGAGTACGGCATTGCCCAGGCCCGCCGCGGCTGGGCCGAGAAAAAGGATGTGATCAATACACGCCCCTTGAAAGAATTCCTTCAGTTACTGAAATAGGGAAGAACTTCTATAGTCTCGTAAGAAAGACGATCGTCAGTCAAACGAGACTATAGATTTTTTAAGGCAAGACCATAATAAAAATATCGGGTTGCTTGGAGAGGAAGATTACGATATGCTTTTATCACGATGACTATGTTTGCTGAACGATCGGCCGGGGCGGTGATTTTTCGGAACACGAAATCCGGGAGGGCATATCTCCTCATCCAGCACCCGGACAAACCGAACCGGAGGGTACACAGGGCGATGCAAGGACATTGGGATTTTCCAAAGGGCCATATCGAATCTGGAGAAAAAACAACAGATACGGTAACACGGGAGATCGAGGAAGAAACAGGAATTGCGAGAATCCGCATCCTGACAGGCTTCAAAGAGACGATTCGCTACTTTGTGGATTATGGAACGGGGAAGCGTCTTAAGTTTGTCGCGTTTTTCCTCGCGGAAACGAAACAGAGGCGCGTGACGCTCTCACCTGAGCACCAGGCATACGCATGGCTGTCGTACAAGGAAGCGCTGTCTCTTATACACATCTCCGAGCCCACG
>CAYVMH010000018.1:0-10864 GCA_964452595.1 uncultured Candidatus Saccharibacteria bacterium | reverse complement strand
CGCGAGATTGGCCATCGCGAAAAAATAGAGCCGGCGCCTGAGGAGGTCGAGGATGCCGTACAAAGATATCTCCGGCAGTTCTCTGCTCCGGAAGAGGCCGAGAGGGCCATGAATCCCGTTGATCTGGCCGACCACGCCCGCGGCGCGCTTTGCAACGAAAAAGTATTTGAGTTTTTGGAGCATGTAGGGTAATATGTGTTTATGCCTACCATTACTATTCCAAGCAGTATCAAAGAAGAATTGATAGCAGTGCCTCGCAGAAAGTATGAGGAATTTTTGATGTGGCAAAAAATAAAATATTCTAAGACGTTTCAGCCAACGAAGAGTGAATTACGCGCACTCGCATTAGGAAGAAAGGATTTTGAGAACGGTAACTATATCTCATGGCAAGAATTAAAACATGAATTGGCAAATCGCCGCAGCAAACCGCGCAAGAAAACAATTTAAGCGTCTTCCAACGGCAGAGACAGATCGGATGAAAGACGTGATAAACGAAATGGCACGTGATCCGTTTGCGGGCGACATTGAAAAGATGAGCGGTCAAGAAAATGTCTGGCGTCGCAGAGTTGGTGCGTATAGAATTTTCTACGAGGTGTTCACCGATCAAAAATTGATTCACATTACCGATATCCGCCGTCGGACATCAAGCACCTACTAAAAACAAGCTCGCTTCAATATAATCTATGCAAACCTATAGAAAATCAACACGAAATCATCAATCAGTATCTCATTCCCACCGTGATCGAGAAGTCGCAGTTTGGGGAGCGGGCGCATTGATTTATTCTGTAAAAACAGTCAAGATACATTCATGAAGCAGTATAAGATTCCGGTCATTGACGTGAAAAAATACGGCGGGAAACAGATCGCAATCGTGGGCGGTCGCGTTATTGCGTCCGGGCGTACGTTGGAAGAAGTGATCCGCCGCGCAAGAATGATCGCTCCGGCCAAACCGTTGAGCGAAATCAGGATTTTCTCCGTGCCGAAAACCCTCTCGGTTATCTACCATGTCTCATGATGCAACCATCTTTCCGTACGGCATTACTCTTCGACAAGGAGGCGCGCTGGATGTATTCCCGGCGGCTGAAGTTTCCTTCCCTGCTCTGGATAACGAGTGGATCACTCTTTTTTTAATCCTTGATTCTGGTGCGACCATTTCAATACTTCCTAAAACCGATGCCTCGGCGCTTGGTATTGATGCAGAAAAGGGACGACCGACGTCTGTCACAGGAATTAATGGAGAAACCACCGCTGGTTGGCAACATGAACACAACGTTCGCATCGGCAAAGAAATTGTAAAGATTCCTCTTGTGTTGTTAGATAACGAGTCGTCTCCGCGAATATTAGGTCGTGCCGGCATCTTCGATCGCTTCACGGTAATATTTGAGGAGCAAAAGAAAAGAAGCGGTTTTATCGGAAAAGACTCCAAAGAAGCGAAAGCAATCACTAAAATTCTTGAAAAAATTAAAACATGAATCAAGAATTAACTTGCAATTCTCTCCGATTTTCTTTACCCTATCCCTATGATACACGAACACATCACAAACCAATACCTCATTCCCACCGTGATCGAGAAGTCGCAGTTTGGGGAGCGGGCGTATGATATTTACTCGCGGCTGCTCAAAGAGCGGATTATTTTTCTTGGCGGGCCGATCGTGGATCCGGTTGCCAATGCGATCATCGCGCAGCTTTTGTTTCTCGAGTCTGAGGACGAGAAAAAAGATATCAAGCTGTATATCAACTCCCCTGGTGGATCCGTGTCGGCCGCGCTTGCGATCTACGACACCATGCAGTACGTGAAGCCGGATGTCTCGACCATCTGCATCGGCATGGCCGCATCCGGCGCCGCGCTCCTCCTTGCCTCAGGCGCCAAGGGCAAGCGTTTTGCGCTTCCCAACGCCGAGGTCCTGATCCACCAGGTCATGGCTGGCGGCATCGAGGGACAAGCAACCGAGATCGAAATATCGGCGCGCCACATCCTCAAGTTAAAAGAGCGGCTCAATCAGATTCTCGCCAGACACACGGGCAAGCCCGTCGGACAGGTTGAAAAAGACACGGATCGCGACAACTATATGGACGTGGAGGAAGCAAAAAAATACGGGATCATAGATGAGGTAATAAAACGAAAGACAAACGGAAAGTGAATGCACGCTAGCACACTTCGCGCATTAGTCTTGTTTCAGTAATATCGGGAGCAGACTTTCTCCGGTCATCTCTTTTGGTTTGGGCACGCCGAGGAGATTGAGTACGGTTGGAGCCACATCGGTAAGCACGCCCTCGGTCTGCTTTTTTTGTTGAGCGATTTCCCCGTCGGTGCGGGGGGTCGGGCGTCTGAATTGATTGCCAACCAAATACAGCGGTACCGGGCTCGTAGAGTGCTCGGTCAAGGGCTCGCCCGAGATGGTGTTTCGTTTACGTTCAATATTGCCGTGGTCTGCGGTAATGAGCATCGCGCCGCTGCCCTGGATAAGCGCATTTCTAATCTGACCGATTGATTCATCCAATACTTCGGCTGCCTGTATGCATGCCTTAAAATCACCGGTATGTCCGACCATATCGGCGTTCGCGAAGTTGGCGATGATCACGTCGCTCGCGGTGAGATTTTCGAGAATCGCGGCGGTAACTTCCTGTGCCCGCATGATTGGTACGTCGTTGAAATGGCCGCTCGTGACAGAGGGAACAAGTATCCGTTTCTCTCCGGGAAATTCTTGTTCCACTCCCCCATTGAAAAAATAGGTGACGTGCGCGTACTTTTGCGTCTCGGCAATGTGCAGATGCGTAAGCCCTGCCTCTCCGATCGCGCGCGCAAGCGGCCAGTCAATATCAATGCTGGGAAAGGCAACCGACACGGGCAGATCTTTCTGGTACTCGGTCATGGTGACGATGTGAAGCCCCATGACTTTGCGGCGCGGAAATTTGTCAAATACCTCGTCGCTGAAGGCATGCGCGATCTCGCGCATCGAGTCTTCGCGAAAATCCGTAAAAATGAGCGCGTCGTTGTCTCGTACGAGCGCGCGCGGCTCTGTGACGCCTTCTTGAGTAACAAAAGCCGGTTTGATAAACTCATCAAAGATCCCCTGCTCGTACGATGCCGCAAGATACCGGCTTGCGGAGTTGATTGGCGCGCCCGCGCCTTGGGTCAGCAAATTGTATGCGGTCTCGATGCGCTTCCATTGCTCGTCGCGATCAAGCGCGTATGATCTCCCGATGATCGTTGCGATTGCGGCATTGGGCCAGTCGGCCGCAAGACGCCTCTCGAGCTTTGCGATAAACGCGGCGCCTTCGTTTGGCGGCGCGTCTTTGCCGTCCGAGAAGATGTGGAGATAGACGGCCGGCACGTGTTTTTCTTTGAGGAGATCAAGCAGCGCGTACAGATGATCAACGTAGGCATGCACCGAGCCGGAAGAAACAAGCCCCGCGATATGCACATTGGTATTGTGGGCGATGACGTGCTCCGCTGCCTGCACGAGCGCGGGATTCTCAAAAAAAGAGCCGTCACGCATTGAGGTGATAATGCGCGGCAGGTGGTGATAGATCACCCGGCCTGTTCCCATCGTCAGGTGTCCGACCTCCGAGTTGCCGGCCTCGCCCCATGGCAGACCAACCGCAACGCCGGATGCCTGCAGCGCGGTACACGGATAGTTTTGCTCGATGGTGTGCAGCACGGGCATACGCGCTTGGGCAAGCGGATTCCCCTCTTTTTCAAGCGAGATTCCGAAGCCGTCGAGAATGATAAGAAGTAATGGCTTGGGCGCTGGCATTGAAAAAATCATATCTGTTAGTATAATACGGTGATGGCAATCATGCAACAAATTTCTCTGTCCGCCAAAGCATCGGCGCGGGCGGGATGGCATACAAAAACAGTCCCTGAGGTTCTTGGCGCGCTCGGTTCGCGTGAGCGGGGCCTCACCAAAGAGGAAACGACCGAACGGTTTCAACAATATGGACTCAATAAACTTCCCGAAGGGAAGGTGGACGGCACACCTCTTATTTTTTTGCGGCAATTTCAAAGTCCCCTCATTTATATTCTCTTTGCCGCGGCGGGTATTGTTTTTGCGATGGGAGAAGTTATTGACGCCTCCATTATCTTTGCGGTGCTTCTTTTTAATGCGATTGTGGGCACCATGCAGGAGGGCAAGGCGCAAAACACTCTGCGTGCTCTAAAAAATTTTGCCGAAACTTCGGCAACCGTATTGCGAGACGGAAAAGAGCTCATCGTCTTAGATACCGAGGTGGTGCCCGGGGATATTGTCATATTGCAGGAAGGAGAGAAAGTGCCGGCCGACGCGCGAATCATTTTCTCCAATACGCTGAAGGTTGATGAGGCAAGTCTTACTGGAGAATCAGAACCAGTGACTAAAATCAATACAGAAATATTAACTCGCCTCGCCTCCGACGAGTCGGAGCGCGCCGACAATCTGCCCGTGGCGGATCAGAAAAATATGGTATTCAAGGGCACGCATGTTTTAAGCGGAAGCGGTATGACGGTTGTTGTGGCTACGGGACTTGCGACGGAAATTGGAAAAATTGCAGAGAAGATTTCATCGATTGATACCGAAATTCCTCTCAAAACCAATATTCGTTATCTCTCTCGCATTATTATCGTTACCGTAGCCGTCATCAGCGCCTCGCTCATTGTCCTTGGTGTTCTTTCTGGTAAGTCCCTCCAAGAAATGTTTGCCACGGCGGTGGCGCTTTCGGTCTCTATCATCCCCGAAGGGCTTCCCATTGTCATGACTTTAATTTTGGCAACGGGAGTTCGGAGAATGTCAAGGCGCAATGTGCTCGTGAAGCGATTGCAGGCGGTGGAAGCATTGGGGCAAACAAAAGTTATTGCGGTGGACAAAACCGGAACCTTGACCCGAAACGAAATGTTGATTCAGCGCGTGTACGTGGACGGCAAAAATTTTGTAATCACAGGAAGCGGATACGAGCCAAAGGGCGAGGCGATTCTTGATGGTAAAACTATTGACCCCCTCCATCACCCAGAACTGCTTTTGAGCGCAAGGATCGCGGCGTTCTGCGCCAACGCGCGACTGTCTTTCGTAGCAGAAACCGGTATGTGGAAGGTCGGGGGTGATCCCACCGAGGCGGCGATGTTGGCGTTTTCTGAAAAAATCGGATTTCGCCACGAAGCGCTGGAGCAGGAAGCGCCGAAAATTTTTGAAGTGCCGTTTGACTATCAAAAAAAATATCACGCCACAATTCGAGTGGTTGACGGCAAAAATTTTCTTACGATCATTGGCGCGCCGGAGACAGTGCTCCTACGATGTAAAGATATATGGCGCCAAGACGGAACCCAAACCATACGCAGAGAAGAGAGACAGGAATTAGAATCGGTTTTCCATAATCTTGCGCGAGACGGTTTTCGTATAGTTGCCTATGCCATCAATCCAGATACTGAGCGGAGCGTTGATGGGGATGTGATGCCGCTGCTCACCTTTGTTGGTTTTTTTGGCATGAATGACGCGCTTCGTCCAGAAGTTAAAGAAGCAATGCAGAGAGTGAGCGCTGCGGATATGCGCGTAGTCATGATTACCGGCGACCATCGTCTCACGGCGCAGGCCGTTGCGAAAGAGGCGGATATTTGGCGCGAAGGCGATCACGTGCTTACCGGGGAGGAAATCGATACCATGTCTGACGATGAACTGACGGACAAACTCGCGCGCACCAGCGTTTTTGCCCGGGTTACGCCGGATCATAAACTTCGCATCATTCAGGCTTATCGCGCGCGAGGTGAAATCGTGGCCATGACCGGAGATGGCGTGAATGACGCGCCGTCGCTCGTTGCCGCAGACCTCGGTGTGGCAATGGGGAAGATCGGAACCGAAGTGGCAAAGGAAGCTTCAGACATCGTGCTTCTCGACGATGACTTTTCAAGCATTGTTTCGGCAACCGAAGAAGGGAGGAATATTTACAAGACGGTCAAAAAAGTTTTAACCTTCCTATTTTCTACGAGCGCGGGAGAGGTGATGAATATCACCGGGGCGCTTGTGCTCAAATGGCCGGTTCCGCTCTTGCCGTCTCAGATCATCTGGCTTAATTTTGTCACCGATGGGTTTTTGACAGCGGCTCTTGCCATGGAACCAAAAGAAAAGGGACTCATGCAGGGAAAATTTGAGCGACCGAAGAAATGGATTGTGGATGGTTTTATGACGCGAAGAATGCTGCTGATGGCTCCGATAATGGGACTCGGGACGCTCTATCTTTTTGGTCGGCACTTTGAGGCGGATATTGCGAAAGGATGGACTATTGCGCTCACCACTATGGCAATGTTTCAATGGTTCAACGCATGGAATTGCAGGTCAGAAAGCAAATCTATTTTTCAGATGAATCCGTTTTCTAATAAGTTTTTAGTCGGCGCAACCGCGACGGTTGTATGTTTGCAGCTCGCCGCGGTCTATGCTCCGTTCCTGCAAAAAATTCTGCGCACCACACCGCTCGCGCTTTGGGAATGGCTCACCATTATTCCGATCGCCGGGTCAATTATTCTGGTTGAAGAAATACGCAAATTCTTTTACCGAAGGAAGGCCGCCTCATCAATATGAGAAGAAAAATAAAAAACCGCCCCGTATGTTAGAAAAGCTTATACACATTACGCAATCAGTAGTTTTCACCGGCGGACCCGCGGGTGTTTTTGCGGCGGCGGTCTTTGAAGAAGTCGTGTTCTTTATACCATCTCCGATTGTGCCGACGGCGGCCGGTTTTTTTTTACTTTCCCCCCAAGCTCAACTGACAGAGGTGGCGATCCGCGCAATGTTGCATATCGCGCTCCCCGTGAGTTTCGGTCTCACCATCGGTTCTCTTGTTCCCTACTGCGTTTGCTATTTCGGCGGGCGCCCTGCGGTTGAAAAGTGGGGACGCTGGATCGGCGTAACGTGGAGAAATATTGAAAGAGCCGAACAACAATTCACCCGCGGATATCGCGATGAATTGGTTCTGTTGGGACTGCGTATTTTGCCCGTAGTTCCGAGCGTAGCTATATCAAGTTTTTGCGGTTTTATCCGATACCCCATCTATCGCTTTCTCGCTGTTACCATTTTTGGCGCGGCGATCCGCGGATTCTTACTCGGGCTTTTGGGTTGGTATGCGGGAACGGCATATTTGAAATATGCTCAAGCCATCGCGCAAACGGAAAAATATGCATTTATTCTCGCTGGCGCTCTCGGCGTAGCGGTAACCGTCTGGTTTATTCGTAACAAACGCCGCACAAATGCTTGAAATTGGGTGTGCGAATAAGGAGCGCACGCTTGAAAAAATCAAAGAAACGTGTAGGATGTGTGTAGATTTCAAAATGCCGCGGTAGCTCAGTGGTAGAGCAGACGCCTGAAGAGCGTCGTGTCGTCAGTTCAATTCTGACCCGCGGCATAGGTTTTTAAGAAACGAGCAAATGTGCGGCCATGGTTTAGTGGCAGAACACGACCTTGCCAAGGTTGAAACGGGAGTTCGATTCTCCCTGGCCGCATGCGTGAAAAACTTTTCCACAAAGAGTATGCGACCTCCCATACCGCAGACAATTGAGAGCCCGGCGCCTCTATCGCGCGCGGGCGCGATGCGAGAGCTCAAATGGAAAAAACTCCGTGAGTGGGGAGGACGTTATCTTCCCGGCGAGATCGCGGGAACCCTGAGCGCGGTTACCGGAGCGCTGCTCGCGCAACACCTTATCGGCAACGATGCAATCACTGCGTTTGTGGGCACATGGAGTGAAAATATCGGCTTTTACGGATACACGATCACGCGTGAATTTCGCAACCTTGCGCGCCAGAGCGGAAAACCATTCCGTCTTCACGGCTCTGGAAGAACTTTTTACCAACTTGCCAGAAATATCATTGTCGAGTTTGGCTCTGCGGAATTGTTTGACAGTTTTCTGCTGCGCCCGTTCTTTCTCTATTCCGCGCTCAAACTCGTCGGGAATCCGAGTATCGGACTCGTCGTTGGCAAGCTCACCGCCGACCTCGCATTCTACGGCATCACTATTACCGCGTACGAATTGAAGAAAAAATATTTCAAAGCCGCATAATCGGCAATGAAGAAACAGCAAAATGTTCAGCGATGCCCGGGGTGGGATTTGAACCCACAAGAGCTTGCGCTCACAACGTTTTAAGCGTCGCGCGTATGCCGATTCCGCCACCCGGGCTTATGATAACGAAGGCATGGGCGGGAATTGCACCCGCGTATAGAGGTTTTGCAGACCTCTGCCTTACTACTTGGCTACCATGCCGCACATTGCTCAATCAAGGCTTCCCCGCCCGTTTTAATTCCGCAAGAGATTTTTCCACCCGTTCGCGGCGCGCTTCAGCCGAATCAGGCAAAAAACGGATCTGCGGGACCGGACGCATGCGGACTGCGCGATTGAGTTTTTGCTGGATGGGATAGATATTTTTCTCCAATACCGCGGAAACTTCCGGCTCGGTGGCGCCAAGCACGGAAAAAAATATCGTGGCGTACCGCGCATCTTTGGATATGGCCATGCGTGTAAGCGTGACCAGACATCCTTCGGGAAATTCAAGCTCGCGGTCAATGATCTTGCTCACCTCCTCTTTCAGAAACACGCTCAATTGTTCAATACGGCGGGGAGATGCCATACTCACGAGCTTAGTTTTTGTCTGGCGACTTCTTCCATGAACGCCTCGATCATATCGCCTTCAATAATCGGCGTCTTGGTCTCAATCAGAGCGCCAAACTCTGATCCCCTTTCCACGGTGTCGGTATCTGACTTATTGCGCTGAAGCTCGCGCAGTGCGCCGTTCCCGACGACCTCCCGCATGCGGGAGATTTCAATCTTGGCGCCTTTTTTCATCATCCCGCTCTCGACTCGGCCGCCGATCACCTGCTGGCCGCCGTCCTTCTTAAAAATTTTCAGGATTTTTGCCTTGCCCAAGTGGGTACGGGTGATCTGCGGCGGGATGATCTCCTCCATTTTTTTGCGCGCCTGATCACGTATCTCGTAGATCACATCACCGCGGATGATTCGGACATGCTCGTGTTCGGCAAGCATGCGGGCGGTCGCGTCAATGCCAACCCTGAATCCCACGATCGTGACTATTTTGGTCGCGAGCGCGAGCTTTACGTCAGACTCGCTGATATCGCCAACCTCGCTTCGCAAAATTTTGACGCCGACAAGATCGGAATCAAGGTTGGCGAGCGATTCCTCAAGGGCTTCTTTTGAGCCGGAAACATCTGCCTTGATAATGAGGTGAAAAACCGGCTTTTCTTTTGCGGCAGGCGCGCTTTCTTTTTGGACGGCTGCCATCTTTTCCGATTCTGGCACAAGCGGGTTAGCCGCGCGGTACGCTTCTGCATCATCTTTGGTGACAAACGCGCGGAAAACATCGCCCACGACCGGCGTCTCGCGCAAACCGGTGATCCGGACCGGCGATGAAGGCCCTGCTTCCGTGATCGGATATCCGAGAAAGTTCTCAAATATTTTAATATGCTCAAGTGACTTCCCGATAACCAGCAGATGGTCTTTGCGAAGCGTCCCGTCGCGCACCAAAAGGGTCGCGCCGACACCTCGACGACTGCCGCGCTCGCCCTCAAGCACCACCCCGTGCGCGGGGTTTTCCGGACGCGCGACGAAGTTGTGCACGTCGGCAAGCAGGAGCAGGAGTCCGAGCAGATCATCCATGTGCGCCCCTGTCCTGGCGCTGATCTCGACGGATGGGATCTTGCCGCCGTATGACTCGAGCAGAACATTCTCTTGTGCAAGCTCTTGTTTGATCCGTTCCGGATTTGCTTCCGGTGTATCAATCTTGTTGATCGCGACCAGGTATGGCAGACCATTTTCTTCCGCGATGCGCAGCGCCTCCACCGTTTGCGGCTTCACGCCTTCATCGGCCGCCACAACGATCACCGCCAAATCCGCCACCCGTGCTCCGCGCGAACGAAGCCTGGAGAACAATTCGTGTCCCGGAGTGTCAATAAATGTGATGGTGCGTCCGGCCTGTCCTATCTCATACGCACCGATGTGCTGGGTGATCCCGCCGGATTCGGATGCGGCTACTTTTGTTTTCCGATAGTAATCGAGAATGGTTGTCTTGCCATGATCAACGTGCCCCATGACCACCACTATGGGCGGCCGGGTCGTTTGCCGCTCTTCCTCCTGTTCCGTATTTTTTTGTTCGATCAATTGATTCGTCATGTGCAATGTATCATCCGACTTTTTTGTTCATGGTTGCCTCAAGCGCGGTTTTTTCCTCTTGCGAGAGTTGGTGTTTGGACCGACCGCGCTCAATCGCCTTCCCGTAGATCCGCACACCCTCGCGCGCGAAGAGCGATGATACCATCACCCCGGTGTTTTCGGAATCAAGCAGAATGAGAATAAAGCTGTTGTCCCCACCCGTATCCTGAAACGGATTGAACCGAACAAACCCGATTTTGTGCAGACTCGCGTCGGCAATGCGCTCCGCATGTGCGAGGCGCGGCTGTAAGTCTTCAAGCTGGGCATCGAGCCGCGCGAGCCGCCTGACTATTTCGGCCCGCATATCATCACCCGGTATCTCGGCTCCCCCATACAGTTTCCGCACCTTTTTCTGAAGACACGCGATGTGCCACGCGCCGATCGCCCAGCTTACAGCAAACAACCCAAGCAAAATAAAAAATGGGTATCCCATTGCCATATCAGTCAGTGTAGCGTTTTTCCTCCGATCCGTCCAGTGTGATTGAAGTGAGACTTCAATCAAAGACTTCAATCAACCCGACGGGGTTGAATTTCTCTCCATGCCATGCTACTTTTACCGCGTCCACCGCGGTTTTTTTATATCCTGTCCCGGGTGGTCTGGAGGCGTGGGTGAGTGGTTGAAATCGCCGGTCTCGAAAACCGGTAGGGGAGCAATCCCCTCGGAGGTTCGAATCCTCCCGCCTCCGC
>CAYVMH010000017.1:3058-11006 GCA_964452595.1 uncultured Candidatus Saccharibacteria bacterium | reverse complement strand
AAAACGAAATCCTCTTTTTCAATTGGGAGAGTATCCGGCAGGAGAATAATATCTATATCCGTGAAAACGAGCAGGAAAACAATCTCTCGAATATTATTGAACGCACCCGCGAAGCGGGGCGAGCAATCGTGTTGGTTATTGACGAGAGTCATTTCCACGCGCAAGCCGAAACCTCTCAAAATCTCATTATCGCTATCTCTCCTAACCTCACGATTGAAGTTTCCGCAACGCCGGTAATGCAAAATCCCGACCAGATGGTGAGCGTTGATATAGATGATGTAAAAGCCGAGGAGATGATAAAAAAGGCGGTCATACTCAATGAGGATTTCAAGAGCGTGGTGCGCCGGGGCCGCACCGAAACCATCAAAAGCGAGCTTGCCGGTAGCACCGATGAAATTGTTTTGCGGGAAGCGTTGAAGAAGCGCGAGGAGCTTGTCAGGGCGTATAAAATGGCTGATGTCCCAGTAAATCCATTGCTACTTATTCAATTGCCGGACCGGCACGGACAAGCCGATGAGGACCGGCAGACAATGATTGTGCGGGCTCTAAAAGATAAGCACGGCGTAAGCGTTGAAAATGGCAAGCTCGCCATCTACCTTTCCGAAAATAAAGAAAACTTGGAGAACCTCACCCGAAATGACAGCGAGGCAGAGGTCTTGATATTCAAGCAAGCCATTGCGCTTGGCTGGGATTGCCCGCGAGCGCATATACTTGTGCTATTTCGTGAATGGCATAGCCCCGTATTTTCTATTCAAACTCTCGGCCGGATTATGCGGGTATCAGAGCCGGAGCGCGGATATTACGACAACGACATACTCAATTTTGCTTATGTCTATACGAACATTGACGATATTGAAATTAAAGAGGACATCGGGCGCGACTATGTGGTGATACACACCAGTAAGCGAATTGCAAAATACAAGCTGGTTAAGTTGCCTTCGGTGCATCGCAAGCGGCACCGCGAGCAGACCCGCTTGAGCCCCACATTCACGCGGCTATTTCTTGGAGAAGCGCAAAGATACACAAGTAATGGCAAAAAGGGTCTTGAGAAAGCAATAAAGACAAAAGGTCAGCGCGTTCAACAAGTGTTTATTTCCGATTGGAAAAGCGAAAACATTGACGAGTTAAGAGATGTTCGCATTGTAGCAGACCAGAAAGCGCACTACATTACCGAAACCGATTTACAGCGTCTATTTGATTATTTTGTGCGCAAAAATCTCTCTCCGTTTCATCCCGAGGACAGGTCCGTGGGTCGTCTGAAAGAGTCAATCTACAAGTTTTTTGATAAGCACCTCGGAATGTCGCTTGCAGACCATTTCCACGACATCATAAACATTGTTTTGAGCGAAGATAACCGGCCGCATTTTGAGGCGGTGATAGATAGCGCAAAACGCGCCTATATTGCGGCGACCGAGAAACGGGAGAAAGAAATCGTGGAAGATGTCTGGGATGTGCCGGAGCGTCTGCCATTTCCCGATGGATATGTTGAAACGGATACGAAGAAATCTGTGATGGAGCCGTTCTTCTCTAACGAACGCTGGCAATCGGAAAAAGCGTTTATTGATTTCTTGGAGAGGCCGAGAAATAAAGTTTTATGGTGGCTCAAAAACGGAGACCGAGACGCTACTTTTTTTGCCGTGCCATACAAGGATGGCGATGATTGGTCGCCATTCTATGTTGATTTCGTGGTTTTGATGAAAGATGGGAGTATCGGCTTGTTTGACCCGCACGGGCTTCATCTGGCCGATTTTGGTACAAAATCAGATGGCATACGAGATTATATAGCCCATTTGAAGAAAAAAAGCCGCAAAGTATTCGGCGGCATTGTAGGAAATACAGACCCGCGTAATTATACTGGGCAATGGATGGTGTATGAGGGTAACGGGAAGGATGCGCGAGGGGGCAACTGGGATAATTGGAAAAGATTAGAACTTTGAGTACCGCATCATTTTCAACGCGGGGCCTCAAGCGGAGCAGGCACGCATCCTTGAGGAGATAAAAAAGCTATGAACCGATTGCAGATAATAATATCTCATGCAATATCAAATGAAACTATCATCGGAACCATTTGAAAAAATCGCTACACGCGCGAAAGTAATTGAATCGCGCCTTTATGATGAGAAGCGGCAACAAATCGCAATAGGGGACGAGATTGAGTTCAGCACGAATGAAAATCCAGAGAAAAAAGTGAAAACACGAGTGAGGGGATTGCTCCGTTATCAATCGTTCAAAGAGTTATTTGCAGACCATGATCCATCTCTTTTTGGCGGAGAAAGCAAGGAGTTTTTACTCAATCAAATAAAACAATTTTATTCGGATGAGGATGAGCAAAAATATGGTGTGATCGGGATACGGGTTGAGGTTTTGTTGACATGATAATATAAATGGTGTATATAAAAACAAGGATGGGGGCATAAATTGTTATGCTTTTTTTGTTTCTTTGACATATAAAAGAGAGGAGCCCATTCATGGGAGAGAGAATATACGTAAGTTCTCGTGGTCTCGAACTTTTGCGTGAAAGAGTAGCGAGAGTGGAAGATGATCTGAAGAAAATCCGGCAAGAAAAAGCCCTTGCCTATACTGCTTCGGGTGACCAGTGGCATGACAACCCATACTTCAACAAACTTGAACAGGACGAAAATGCTAAAGTTAGAGAAATTGCAGAGTTGCAAAGACTTATTGTTTCCGCACAAATCTTCACGCCTCCGGGTTTGCGCAACACCGAGCGGGTACGGCTTGGATCAATAGTCCGTTTTCGCCGCACCTATCTTGAGACAAAAGAAGAACAGCGCGAAGTGTGGGAAATTGTTGGTTATGGCGAGTTAGATGTAGAGAACAAAAAAGTCTCATATACCTCGCCTCTCGCGCAAGCCCTTATGGGCATGGAGGTTGGCGATACTCGGCAAGTACAGACACCAAGAGGGGTAGCAGAGTATGAAATACTTGATCTGTATGAAAATTATGAAGATGCCAGTGAGTAACAAAAGGATGGGAGACAGCAAATGAATCCTGAATCAGAGGTACCAATTGAGAAAGTATCTGATCTGTATGCCGCCCAAATATCGGCCAACATGGATGAAAAAATTGGCGATATGTACCGACTGTTACAAGATAATAAGCTGCCGCGATATGGCAGTACATACAGAATCTTGGAAATGGGAACGGGGGGCGGTGATTCGTTCGTCATGCTCAAATATATGCTCTCCAATAGAAATGACATCATGTTTATTGGAGCAGACTATATCGGTATCTTTGCCCGACAGTTCAGAAATAAAGTTGGGTCGCCAGCCGTTATTGCTGAATCGGGCAATCTGCCATTCGGCGATCATACGCTCAGCGGGATAAATGCTTCTGCGATTTTCCATGAAGTAAGTACCTATGGTGTGCGTGATAGATGCGGGCAAATCAAAAGGGGGAGCGCCGCATTGGTTTCTACCATGCAGGAAATGGCAAGGACGCTGCTGCCTGACGGTGTGTTAACATATCGTGATGTGCATTGTCCTGAAAATCAGACGGAGATAAAACGGGTCGTCTATTATCAGAAGTCTTGGCACTTATTTGTGAAAAAGTATCTACCAAGACTTATTGAAATATACGAAAAAGTTATCACTCCGGTTTCAGGCAGAATACACACAGAACAAAGAGGAGAAAATTTATGTATTGAGGCGCCTATCCAAATACACCGAGAAATTCAGCGCCACTATATTACTTTTCGAGACTATTTCAGGAGGGTTGTTGCTCCTGTAGTAGGGATTGATGTTACACATGAGGAGTGGATAGATCAGTCTGCTGGAGTAAAACGCCATACGGTTATCTTTTCCTCAATGCCACGTGTTTTAAGGATAAGTATAGAATCCAGTACCTATGATGGACTGACGGACGCCCTCATCACCGAGTTTTTTGAAACTCCTGCTTTGGACGACTGGTTCAAACGCGAGGGGATGGAGCTCTATACGCTCTTAAATTTGAGAGAGTTGGTAGCTTTGGCAGAGCACGCGAGTGTCAAAACAGCTCATGGTACGTACAGGTTGATGCATCTGGTTGGCTCTGCGCACACCAGTTCTCGATGCTACTACGAGCGATACTTGAAGCAAGTGATTGACCAGCCGGAACTTGAAGCAAAACAACATTTACAATTTATCAACACCCAACAACAAGGAGGATGATATGCTTATCGTGTTGGAAGGAATAGACTGTAGTGGCAAAACTACGGCAACACAATTATTGGCTGCACAGATGGGAATGGTATCATATGCGACTCCTCCGTCTGCATTTCGCAAAGAGCGAAATCGTATTGATGCTGACGCTTCACCACACGATCATTACCTGTTTTATCTGGAAGGAATAAGACTTGCCTCAGTGGAAATCAAGCAATTACTTTCCACAGGAGCATCGGTCGTTTGCGATAGATACTGGCTTACTACATACGTGTATCACACGATTATGGGGCTAAGCGTTAACATTGATGATTTCAAGAATTTGGTGCTGCCAGACCTTACCGTATTATTGTTGGTAGGTCCCGATGTTCAAGCAAAAAGATTTCTCCAAAGAGGACTTTCTGTTGGAGACCGGCGTATGATAAATGTACAGCGAGACCTTGAACAAGAGTATGTAAGGACTTTAGCGCACCTTCAAATCCACTATTTCTCAGTCAGTACAGATCACATGGCACCACAGGAAGTAGTGCGGAAAATAATTACGGAATTGCCGTAACTACGATCCTGACCCGCAAAAATCAAAAGCATCCACGTAATATGGATGCTTTTCTGTTTTTTCTCAATATGATATGATGAATCCATGCAAATTGAATATGAAGCAAAATTTCTAAATATAGATAAAGACGATATTCGCGTACGCCTGAAGGATGCAGGTGCCTCGCTTGAACGACCGGAATACCTTCAAAAAAGAATCCCGTTTCATCTTCCGAAAGAAAAACGGTCAAAAGATTCATGGCTGCGGGTGAGAGATGAGGGAGGGGATGTAACCTTGAGTTTGAAAACGGTTGATGGGAATAAGATTGAGAATCAGAAAGAACTTTTTCTGCGAGTAAGTGATTTTGATACTGCTGTGGAGTTATTACAATCCATCGGATGCGAGCCGAAGTCATATCAGGAGACAAAACGGGAACTCTGGAAACTTGATGGAGTTGAGATAACTATAGATGAGTGGCCATTTCTCGAATCATTTGTAGAAATAGAGGGATCATCTAAAAGTGTTGTAAAAAGCGTCTCTGAAAAATTGAAGTTTGATTGGAGTAGTGCCTTATTTTGCGCGGTCGGAAAATTGTATGAAATGAAATATGGCATACCAGAGGAGAAAGTTAACTCAACTGAAAAAATAGTCTTTGACATGGAGAATCCGTTTCAATAGTAGCCCATGTAAAGGACAACTCCCTTGAATTGATGATAGTAAAGGAGTGATTATGAAACCAAGCTGTACGAAAAAGCCGATCTCCCTTGCAATAACAAGGTTCTAACTTCGTCCAGTACCCCCAGCATGACTGGATTTCGGGCATAGATTTGCCCGATTTCCCGGATTACGCGCATGGCTCGGATATATAATCTCAACCAACTTATAAAGTCGCTCCAAGCACGGGGCGTTTTGCGCTCGTCCGATATTCGGAAGGCGCTGAAAAAAATTGACCGGAAAAAATTCGTGTCCGATGAACAAGCGGCTTTCGCGTACGACGATATTCCGCTCCAGATCGGGCAGGGACAAACCATTTCCCAGCCGTATACGGTGGTGTTCATGCTGGAATTGCTCAAACCGAAGCGCGGTGAACAGATTGTAGATATTGGCTCTGGTTCCGGATGGCAGACCGGGCTTTTAGCGGAGATCGTGGGACCGCACGGAAAAATATACGCGATTGAAATAATTCCCTGGTTGTGCGATCTTGGAAAAAGGCACATCGCCCACTTTCCCGAGCTTCAAGAGCGCATCGAATTCTATTGCCGAGATGCCGCCCCGGGCCTTCCTGAAATTGCGGCCAAAATCGGGGGATTTGACGCCATCATTGCCGCAGCCGAGGTACGCGAGGCGCCTCGCGCATGGCGAGCGCAGCTGAAGCCAGGCGGAAGAATGGTGTACCCGAAGTCGGCGTCTCTCTTTCTTGAGATAAAAAACAAAGACGGGACATTCAGTGCGCATCACTACCCCGGATTTTCCTTTGTCCCGTTTGTTGAAAGGTGGAATAACTGAATAATGTGGACTCACTTGATCCGTTGGGACATATACGCATTGCCGTAAGCGAGTTTGAGAAGAGCCGCGAGTTCTATACGGCGTTTTTCGCGCAACTTGGGTTTAAACAAGTATCTGAAAAAGGATGGGTGAGTCCGCCACAGGCGTATCCGCAGTACACGCTGGATTACTACGCGGTATTTTTCAGCGACCCGGACGGCATAGAGCTTGAAGTCGCGTATTATTGAAGCGCCTCGCTATTTCCCCGCGCGGTCTTTGAAATATGCGAATACCTTTTTGGGAGTAGGAGCCGGGACTTTTCGATGCGAATCTGGATTTCCAAACGGATGGAGGTGCCATGCGCCGAGATTATCAAAGCCGGCGATTCGTTTCCCACTTCGTACGAGCGCGTAGCTGATACGGTTATTGCGGGCATTCACACGGATCTCGACAAATAAATTTTCCGCAAGCAATATCCGCAGCTTACGGTAAAATGGCAGATCTTCAAGAATCAAAAAACGCGCATCTCGCCATACGCGCACCGCTTCTGAATGAATCTCATGAACAAGCCTCTCAAGGTTCATAAGGAGTAGATGGCCTGCATGAGATCCCGCTTATACGCCTCAAGCGCTTGCCAATCGAGATAATTGCTCTCGTGCTCATAGCTGTATTGTTTTGTCACTTTTTTCTCTTTCCAATCATGTTCAAACTCGGAAAAATTCCGATTATAGCGCGCTTCAAACGCAGTAATTTTCCTGTTTGTTTCCTGCAATTGCAAAAGCAGGGCATTTTTAATAAAATGTTTGAAATTATCTTTTCCTTTCGGCAGCAACGGCGCTATTTTCTTCTGTAATTGAAGCGTAGTCATGTTGTTATAATAACCGAAAGCAAAAAGAAAAGCAAGGAAACTCAAGATGAGGGGACGGTTTGGAGCTCTTGCTCCCAGAAAATTCGTACCCGGTCGTTGAATTCGGGCGGTAGTTCGCCATGGATTCCCCGCTCAATGATAAAAAATTCCGCGCGGGGATTTTGGGCAAGTTCCCCGCGCAAGCGTTCAAAATGAGAAAATGAAATTTGCTCATCCTCTCGACTGTGCGCGAGCAATAGGGGAATTTGAAGATTTTGCGCTGCGAGCGCCGGCGCATGGTCGGACAGCCATGCGCCAAAGAGCAGGCGAGCCCAAAGTTCCATGAAATAAACCAGAGGATATTTCAGAAAGAGCAGTTTGTCGTATGTCTCGTATCCGAGCCGGCGAAAGTCGGCCAGGGCGCCGTAGGTTACGAGCGCACTGATGCGCGAGTCATCTGCTGCAGCAAGCATCGCAATTGCGCCACCAAGGGAGAAGCCAAAAATTCCTATGCGCTCATACCCCCGCGCCTGTAAAAAGTCGAGAGCTTTCTTCACGTCGTCACGCTCGCGGATGCCCAAAGTGGTATAGCCGCCGCCGCTGTCCCCGAATGACCGAAGATCCATAAGCAAAAGCCCATACTCATGGTGCAGTCCCGCTGCCATATCCAGCATATCGGATTTGTCCGCCGGATATCCATGAAGAAAAATAATAGCGCGCTTGCCCGCGCCATTATTTTTTTCAGGAATAAACCATGCCGCAAGAGAAACACCGTCAGAGGCCGTAAGCATTACGTCTTTTGCAGGAAGGCGGAAATCATCCGGAGTTCTGCCCGTACGGATCTGTTGCGGCTGGATAACAAGCCAAAAGCTCCAGAGCGAGACAGCAACAAAGCCTCCACAAAAGACGCCAAGATAGAGCAAC
>CAYVMH010000017.1:0-2958 GCA_964452595.1 uncultured Candidatus Saccharibacteria bacterium | reverse complement strand
ACGGCAGCTTCTTCAACTTGAGCTTGGGATCGAGCCGCTGACGTGGCGCGCTCCGTCTCTAATAGATCTCAAATTTTCTCAATAGCTTTTTGTTTCCTTCGATCTGGTATCGGAGCAGGTGCGCGTAGATGCCGTCCTGGACGGCGAGTTCCTGGGGGGCGCCGATCGCCTCGATTTTCTTGTTGTTGAGTACGATGATTTTGCCGGCATTTTGAATGGTGGAAAATCGATGCGCGATCACGATGACGAGGCGATCTTGCACCAGATGTTCGATCGCTTCGCTCACCTCGCTCTCTGATTTCGCGTCCAGACTCGATGTGGCCTCGTCCAGGATCAGAATCGGGGCGTTTTTGTATATGGCTCGCGCAATCTGGATTCGCTGGCGCTGGCCCCCGGAGAGCCGTACGCCGCGCTCGCCGACCTCCGTATGTATGCCATTTTTTAAGACGGACACGAAACTCCATGCGTTCGCTTTTTTTAAGGCGTCAATCACTCGTTTCTCATCCAGCACTGATCCGTACGAGACATTCTCTTTGATCGTGGACGAGAACAGTTCGTTTTCCTGAAAGACCAGGGCGATGTTTTGCCGGATCATGTTGTGCGAGAGACCGCGGTAGTTTTGGCCGTTGAGAAAAATGTTTCCCGACAGCGGCTCGTAAAACTTGAGCATGAGGTTGACGATGGTTGACTTGCCCGCGCCGCTGGGACCCACCAACGCCGCCATCTCGTTTTTATTGATCGTAAACGAAACGTCGTCTAAGACGGTATCCGAAGATTCGTACTTGAATGTCACGTCTTGAAATTCTATCTTCGGGAACTTCAGTTTTTCCACGCGCTTATCTATCCGATAGTTTTCGGTGGAAGGGAGGTCAAGAATTTCCAAAAATTCTTTTGAGCCGGCCTCAGCCGCCTGTATCTGGGTCAAGATGTACGACATTCCGAACAACGGCCACCTGGCGCGATCTACCAGCTGAATCAGGATGATCACGCCTCCCGCGGTGATCAAACCCTTCAGGGCGTTGTAGAAAATGATCAGGCTGGTGGCGAATAACACAAGATACAGGCTCAGCTCGCGCGTAAAATTCCAAAGATGAAATTCACTGCTCTGTTTCCGGTAGATCGAGTTTATTTCGGTCAGATTGCCGGCGACAAAGTCAAATTCGGCTTTTTCGCTGGTAAACCCTTTCACGAGCTTGATATTGGCTATGGCCTCCTGAATCCTCCCGCGCGTTTTATCCTCAACCGCATTTTTTATCACCTCTTTCTTCCCCCAGCGTTGTGTGGATATTGAGCTTAAGAATAAATAGATCGGGAAGATGATGACCATGAGGCCCGCGAGCGCAAGGTTGAAATACGCAAGAATCGCGATTACGATCACCGCCTGCAGACATGTCGGGATGATGAAGTTGGTGGTCGTGTTGGTAAATTGCTGAATCGAGCTTATCCCCCTGTTGAGCTGATTGACTATTTTTCCCGAAATCTCCGAATCATAATAGGATTGCGGCAGGGTGAGAGCTTTATCATAAAACTTTTCCGTCAGATATTTTCTGATCTTTCCTGACAGGTGATCTCCCAGCCGCTGGCCTATGGATTTGGCGATCAGATAGACGATCGTTGCCGCCAGGGAGATTCCCAAGAGCGTGATCAATTGAGAAAAATCTTTCTCTGTGCTTCCCGACTGCCGCACCACCTCGTCCAGTATCTTTCCGGAGAGTAGGGGGGTGACTATCTCAAACGCAATGCTGATCACTACAAAAAGAATAATCACCGCCATCAATGCATGCAGCGGTTGTGCGAGCTTGAGGATCTTGAATATATTTTTCATAAATTGCTCTTGATTATATACCCCGTGAGTATGAAAGATTTGTAATTATCAGCAAACTAAACTACAATAGAAAAGACCCCTATGAATATTACGCTATACATTCTGGGCAGTGTCATTCTGGTGAGCATTGTATCGCTCGTCGGTGTTCTGGCTGTCTCGCTTCGGCGCGAAGGGCTTGGCCGCGCGCTTTCGTTTCTTATCCCGCTTGCAGTGGGAGCTCTCTTGGGAGATGCGTTCTTCCACTTAATCCCCGAAGCGTTCGAGGAAACGAAGAATCCAGCGATGGTCTCATTCCTTCTTTTCTCCGGCGTAATTTTATTCTTTTTTCTTGAGAAGTTCCTGCGGTGGCACCATCATTCGGTAAAAGAGCTTTCTCCCGCGGCAATAGGCGGCGAAGATAACCCGAAACATCTTGGACACCTCATCCTCCTCTCCGACGGGTTCCACAACTTTATTGACGGGGTCATTATCGGAATTAGTTACCTGGTGAGCATAGAGGTGGGTATCGCAACAACGCTCGCGGTTGTCTTGCATGAAATCCCGCAGGAGATCGGCGACTTCGGAGTGCTCATGTATGCCGGCTACACAAGGGCGACTGCGCTCTTCTACAATTTCTTGTCGGCGTTGACGGCGGTAGCAGGAGCGATACTCGTGATTATTCTCGGTTCATTGCCGGAAGGATTGATTCAAGGAGTTGTTCCTTTCGCGGCCGGCATCTTCATCTATATCGCGAGCTCCGATCTTGTTCCAGAACTTCACAGGAACGAAAAAAAAATCGTGCTTCCCGAAATTACCGGCATCGGCATCGGAGCTCTTGCAATGTATCTTTTGCTCTTTCTTGACTGACACGCCACTGGATGTAGACAGATTATCATTTCTGTGATTAAATGTCATTACGTTTGACGCAGCACGCGTCCGACTTTTTTATTTTATATGGTGGAACGAATCAAACAACTGGGGCGGCATACGTTTATGCCGCTGAAGATCAGGAACTACCGGCTGTATTTTATAGGCCAAGCAGTTTCGCTTTCCGGCACGTGGATGCAGACCATTGCGCAATCGTGGCTCGTGCTCAAACTCACCGGGTCCGGCACGGCGCTGGCTGCGATTACCGCCTTGCAATTTCTCCCGAT
>CAYVMH010000016.1:0-11658 GCA_964452595.1 uncultured Candidatus Saccharibacteria bacterium | reverse complement strand
CCCGTACATTTTACCCCGCACCACCAGGAATCCCACGTGTAAGGGTGTGGTGCGGGGTTTACTTCACCCAATACTTATCCTTGATCGAGGAGATGCGCTCATCTTCGGCAAGTTCGATCTTTGACTCTGCCGCATTCGCGATCTCGGTCAGTTCTTTTTCGGAAAGTTCGCGCAAGTTTTCGACGCGACCGAGCAGATATTCGCGCTCATTTTTTTTCGGATCATCTATGATCTCCTGCAGCAGCACTTCAAGCACCGCACCGATCTTGGGACTCTGGGGAATGCATAGGATTTCCATAATATCTTCACCCTTGATCTTGAGTTTCTTGGGACTCGGTGCCTCTTCCTCGCGCAAGATTTTTTCAACCCGGAATTGGAAGTGGCGCAGGCGATAGGGGAGCGCTTTTGGCACACCCATGCCCATGCGGTCGCAGATGCGGAGCTTTACCAGATCATCCATATTGTCTGCTCCGACATGGCGGATCAGCCGCCTGATGGACGAATCGGTAATGCCCTCATCCGGATCGTATTTGAACAGATGCCAGCGAATGAGCGTGGCGATCTTCTCAATGTCGTGACGTGAAAAGTGAAGCCGCTCGAGCATCCGCGTTGCGATCTTTGCGCCAACCACATCGTGCCCGTAAAACGTCCACTCGTCATTCTTCTTATTGATCGGGCCTCTGGTCGCTGGTTTGCCTATATCGTGCAGGAGTGCTGCAAGACAGATAAGAGGAGAATACCCCGATTTTGCCCCGTACTCAAGTGCCTTGAGATTGTGCTCCCAGACCGTGAAAATCTTTGGACGATTGACAACGCCGATGCCGTCTTCCAACTCCGGCATGATGTGTTTGAGCAGCCCAAGTTCGTGCAGTAGCTCGATGCCGTCACGCGCCGCAGACGTTTCAAAAATTTTTAAAAGCTCATCCCGGATCCGCTCCTTTGCGATGAAATCAAGCGCTCCCGCATTTCGTTTGATTGCCTCATGCGTTGCCGGTTCTATGGAGAACCCAAGCTGGACGCTGAAGCGCACCGCGCGCATCATGCGCAGGGCATCTTCATTGAATCGTGTGTCCGGATTCCCGACCGCGCGGATGAGCTTCTTTGCGATATCTTCCTGCCCATAAAAAGGATCCGCAACCAAGATTCCAGACTTAGTCTGGAATGAATCAATAGCCATCGCATTTATGGTAAAATCGCGGCGCGACAAATCTTCCTTAAGCGTTTTTGCATAACGCACATTATCCGGATGGCGCTTGTCCGTATACTTTCCCTCGGCGCGGAACGTCGTTACTTCGACTTCGGCGAGCGCGGGATCATCCGAGCCGGTTTTCACGGTTACCGTAAGAAACGCATTCTCATAAAAACTTTCCGGGAACAGTCGCAAAATCTTTTCGGGTCTCGCGGATGTCGCGATATCCCAATCTTTTGGAGTCACGCCTCGGAGTAAATCACGCACGCACCCGCCAACCGGGTATGCCTCGTATCCGGCTATATGCAAAACGCCGACTACGCGGCGCACTTCTTCGGGAATTTCCAGTCTCTTGACCATGAGCGCATCCTACCCGAAAAATTGATTTTTTTCAATTTTCGTGGTATTTTTTGGCCATCGGTTTGTGCCTTTGCGCTCTCGTAGTGAAATGGACCCCGCACCCTCCCGACAGATCGGGAGGTACGGGGCAGGTATCACAATAGCCGGAGAGTTTATCCCGTCCAAAACGCGCCCGTAGCTCAATTGGATAGAGCGTCTGCCTTCGAAGCAGAAGGTTCCAGGTTCGAGTCCCGGCGGGCGCATATTGACAATTTATAACCAACGTATATACTTCGGTCATATGAAAACATTGTTAAACATCAAGACGGACGCGGTGGTGAAGCGCGAGGCGAAGAAATTCGCGGAAGAAATTGGCCTGCCGTTGAGCACGCTCATCAACGCCTCTCTCAAGCAGATGTTGCGGGAACGGCGAGTGAATTTTAGCGTGCCACTGGTACCGAATAAAAAAACGGCGCGTTTAATCAAGAAAGCGGATGAGGACTTCAAGAAAGGCGTGAATATCTCGCCCGCTTTTGATAACGCGGAGGATGCAATCGCCTATCTTCATCGACCGCTATGAAGATCGTTTTCCACCGCGACTTTCATAAAAGATACGCGCGGATGCAGCCTTCGGAACAGAAAAGAACTGACGAGCGCATTCGTATTTTCCAGCAAAACCAATTTCATCCGATCCTCAACAATCATGCCCTCAATCACCCATACGAAGGGTGCCGTAGTATCAACATCACCGGAGATCTTCGTGCGGTTTTCAGAGAGATCACTCCTGATGTTGTCCGCTTCATTATCGCCGGTACCCATTCTGAACTATACGAATGACCCCCCTATAGCTCAACTGGCAGAGCAGCTCGCTCTTAACGAGAAGGTTCCAGGTTCGATTCCTGGTGGGGGGATTACATGGTGGCAAATCCAAAATAGAGTTTAAAAATCAATACGGGACGCGCCATTGCACCCAAACCCGATCTGTGCTATCGTTCATATATATGGCGCTCAAGACCAAAGAAAAGGCAAAAATTATTGAGAAATTCAGGGCTCATGAGAAGGACACGGGATCGAGCAACGTGCAGGTCGCGATTTTAACTAAGGAGATTGAGCGACTGACCGAGCACCTGAAGAAAAATCCGAAAGACAATCACTCGCGACGCGGGCTGTTGGGCATGGTGTCGCAGCGCAAAAGACTGCTCGACTATCTCAAGACGACCAACGTGCGTAAGTATAACAATATGATCAAAAAGCTCGGCCTCAAACGATAAGCAATGTCTGTCATCAAGCATAAGGCACAGCGCGTCGCGGTTCTCATTGACGTGCAAAATATGTATCACTCGGCGAAAAACCTTTACAACGCCCGGGTGAATTTCAAAGAAATCGTGAAGACTGCGGTGGCCGGCAGGGAATTGGTCCGCGTGATCGGCTATGTGATCCGCACCGAAGCAGGGGACGAGAAATCCTTTTTAGAAGCGCTCGTCAAAATAGGCATTGAGACGCGCGTGAAAGATTTGCAAATATTCGCGGGCGGCGCCAAAAAAGCCGACTGGGACGTAGGCATGGCGATTGACGCGGTGCGCCTCGCGCATAACGGTTTCGTCAACGCGGTCGTACTCGTGACCGGTGACGGAGATTTTATCCCGCTCGTCGAGTATCTGCAGGCGCAGGGGATCCAGGCGGAAGTCATGGCCTTTGCCCGCTCCACCTCGCAAAAACTGCAGGAGACGGCGGATGATTTCATTGATCTCGGTGCCGAGACAAAAAAATATCTGATGAGAATTCGATAAAAAACGTTAAAAATATAATTTTAATTTACGCGGCAGCAATGCGCGCAAAAAGAAGATAATCATCTACGATACTTCATTCATTTTTCATCACGAATTAGCAGTGATTCGCCGTGAGAAATGAATATGGTATCGCACAAATCTCTTTTGTGCCGCGTCACTGCCCGAGGAGTATTGATATGGAATCATATACGTATGTGAAGGTTATTGAAGGGAAAACCCTTCATGTGGAGCTGACCAACTGGGCCGAGCAGGCATCAGGATCCGCGCTCGTGCGCATGGGCGACACGATGATCCTTGCAACCGCGGTGATGAGTCCAGTCCCTCGCGAGGGAGGGGACTGGTTTCCGCTCATGGTGGACTACGAGGAGAAGTTTTACGCGGCAGGGAAAATACTTGGCTCGCGGTTTGTGAAGCGCGAGACGCGTCCGTCCGAAGACGCGGTTTTGACCTCGCGATTAATTGACCGCTCCATTCGGCCTCGTTTTGACATGCGCATGCGAAACGAGGTACAGATCATTGTAACCGTGCTCTCGATTGACGACGAGCACGATCCGGATGTGTTGGCGCTTTTTGCGGCCTCACTCTCACTCTCGCTTTCAGACATTCCGTGGGACGGGCCTACGGCAGGCGCGCGTGTCGGTCTCATAGGCGGCGCATTTGTGCTGAACCCGACCTATCAGGAACGCGCGCGCGCCACACTCGACGTAATCTTCTCCGGCACTGCGGATCGGATCAACATGCTCGAGGCGGGCGCCACAGAAGTCACCGAAGACCAGTTTGTCGAGGCGATCGAGTTTGGCTACCGCTCGATTCAGGAGCTTACCGCGTTTCAGAAAGAAATTTGCAGTCACCATAAAAGAGAAAAAGCAATGGTGCCGCTCTCAACGCCGTCACCCAAATTGATCGAGCTTTTTGAAAAGGAATTTAGCGCATCTATGGAGCATGCAATCTACCCACCCGAACAACCGTTCGGTCGAGCGGGTCAGGGAAACAAGCACGCAGCGCATGAATCCACCGATACGGTGCGCAAAGCCTGGCTTGCAAGAGCAGAAGAGGCGCTGCCCGAGTCATTTCACAGGGGCACCGCAGAGTTTCTTATGGAGGAGAAAATCAACGACATCGTACATGAGCGCATTATCAAGAAAAATGAGCGCCCGGACGGACGAAAGCCTGAGGAGCTGCGAGCGCTGCACTCATCAGCCGGACTGCTGCCGCGCGTGCACGGCTCCGGACTTTTTATGCGGGGCGAGACGCACGTGCTGTCCATGCTTACCCTGGGCGCGCCCGGAGATCAACAAATCGTGGAAGGTATGGAGACCCGCACCAAAAAGCGATTTCTGCACCACTATAATTTTCCGCCATTCTCAACCGGCGAGGTAAAGCCCATGCGCGGGCCCGGCAGGCGTGAGATCGGCCACGGCGCCCTTGCCGGGCGCGCATTGGCGCCGCTGATCCCCTCGGCCGATGAATTCCCCTACACCATCCGTATTGTATCCGAAGTGCTTTCTTCAAACGGCTCCTCTTCCATGGCATCGGTGTGCGGCTCATCGCTGGCGCTCATGGATGCCGGCGTGCCCATTAAAAAACACGCTGCGGGTGCGGCCATGGGACTCATGATGGATTCTGCCACCGGAGAATATAAAGTGCTCACCGACATTCAGGGGCCAGAAGACCACTTTGGCGACATGGATTTCAAAGTAGCCGGCACTCGCGACGGCATTACGGCCGCGCAGATGGACGTGAAGATCGAGGGTATTACAATCGAGATCCTCCGCGATGCATTGGGACATGCCTATCGGACACGGCTGGAGATATTGGACATCATGGAATCGGTCATCTCGGAGCCGCGCGAGAATTTGAGCGAGTGGGCTCCGCGTATCGTGACCCTTAAAATCAATCCGGAAAAGATCGGCGCGCTTATCGGACCCGGCGGCAAGATCATCAACGATATCATCGCCAAGACCGGTGTCGCAATAGACATTGAAGACGATGGCACCGTGTTCGTCACTTCCGACAAAGAGCACGGCATGTCCGAAGCGCTTTCGCTCATCAAACAAGTGACCCGCGAACTCAAACCCGGCGAGCTCGTGGAGGGCCAGGTTACCCGCCTGCTTGATTTTGGCGCATTTGTCGAGATCGGGCCCCGACAGGAGGGACTTATCCACATCTCCGAGCTTGCCCCGTGGCGCGTTGAGCGCGTAACGGACATTGTGAATATCGGCGACACTATACCGGTCATGATCAAGAATATTGACGAGCAAGGACGCATCAACCTTTCTTTGAAAGACGTACCCGGGCGATATTCCGACACAGATATCGCAACCGCGCGGCAGCGACAGGGCACTATGCCGCGCAATGACGACCGTCGTGGACGAGGACCGAGAAACTACGACAGGCGAAAAGGATAAGCAAAATAAATTGTCTATCAAAATCACTTATTTTGTACACGGCACCACAACGGACAACGAAAAAGAAATTTCATCCGGTTGGTTTGATGTTGGACTTTCAGAGCTGGGCGTAAAGCAATCAATCGAGTTGAAAGACAAAATCAAAGACAAAAAATTTGATGTTGTGTTTTGTTCTGACTTGAAGCGTGCTGTGGACTCCGCAAAGCTTACATTTGAAGGCGTTGTGCCGATTATTCCCGACGCGCGATTGCGAGAGTGCAACTATGGCAAATATAACGCCCAGCCGTCTAGCATTGTTGAGCCAATGCAAGAAAAAATGATAACCGAGAGGTTCCCCGACGGTGAGAGCTACGAAGATGTAAAAGCGAGAATTAACGACTTTCTCAATTTTCTAGAGCAGAATTACGACGGCAAAAGTGTTGCCATAGTTGCCCATAAAGCCCCACAACTCGCGCTCGATGTTTTACTCAAGGGCAAAACATGGGAGGTGGCATTTGCGGAAGATTGGCGAAAGATAAAAGCTTGGAAGCCGGGTTGGGAATATGAACTGAAATAAAACCCGCGCGTTGCTCCCATCGCTTGATCTGTGCTATCATACACTCATGCCTACGCTCACGATACAAAAAGAAAAAAGACGAATGGTTCGGGTAGATATCAACCTTGACCAATGGGAGCGCCTTGCTGACGTGTTGGGATTTTATCGACCTGAATTTCTCAAGTTGCTCAAACAGTCGCTTAAAGAATCAAAAGCTGGAAAAGTGCGCCGCATCTCGTCTCTTCATGAATTAGACGCATAATCATGGCGCAATCTGGTCACTTCTCTCTATATGCTGGAGATTTCCGTAACAGAAACCTTTGCGCGACTCTACCAAAAGCTGCTGAAGTCCGTCCGGGAGAAGGCTGATCTCAAGACGCAACTCTTTCGTCAGAATTCATTTTATCCCTCGCTGCGCACAAAAAAACTTGAACCACATCACGAGGATGTCTGGAGTTTTTGGATTGACAAGGATTACCGCATCAAATTCCGTTTTCTCGACGCCCATCGTGTACACTTCCTGTATATTGGAGATCGTAAAGACATTTATCGCTAATGATTTTCTTTAATTCACCGCTATGCCCAACCACGCACCTCCACCGCCACCATCCTCTGCGGCTCCAAACCCTGAGCCCGCACATCCCGCGATCCGAACCATGAGTTCGGATATTGATGAGTTGCTCAAAACAAGCACGCCAACGGCTTCACAGATGATTGGCAAAGAAACCCCATTCCCGGAACGCCTGCCTCCTGAAATGCCCAAAGCCAGACGGCGCGGCATGGGACCTGTTGTGATCGTCATCGGCATTCTGGCGATTGGCGGGCTTATAGGCGGAGGAATCTGGTATTTTCTGCCCACCACAAGCCGTCCTGTAACGTCCCAGACAAACGTCGGGGTTGTTGGTACGCTTCAGACTCCGTCCGCGCCCGTACCTGTTCCGCCCCCGCAGCCGCTTTTTCAGACCGATGCCTCGCGAACTATTACCATTCCAGATAACGATCGTTCTGTTTTTCTCAAGCTCGTGACCGATACGCTCCAGGAGCCGGAGCGGCCAGGCACGATCAAGCGCGTCCTCATCAAACTGCGCACGGGACAGAGTGAGCGCCACGCGGACATCACGGAGTTCTTTGACCTCTGGCATATTGCCCCGCCGCAGAATTTTCTCCAACATATTGATCCCGTGTTTATGTTTTTCGTCTATTATGGGTCAGATGGCCCGCGCCTCGGTTTTGCGACCAGAACCCGCGACCCCAATCGCACCCTAAGCGATATTTTTTTCTGGGAGCAGTCGCTTATCAGCGATCTCGCGCCATTTTTCCTGCAGGAGCAGACCAGACAACCGGATCCTCCGCTTTTTGAAGACCGTTCCTTTTCAAATACCGACTGGCGATATATCAAGCTTTCAAGGCAAAAGGACCTTGGCATCGGCTATATGATTTTTCAGGCAAACCGCCTGGTCGTGTTTACCACTGGCAAGGCGGCCATGGAGACCATTATCAAAAGGTTTTACGGAACGCAATAGCGCATGGCTTTGACGGAGACCCTCGTATCGGATACAGTGGAGACATTATGGACACGCATGTGTTGGAACAACTGCAGACACAGCTTCAAAGCGAGCGCGACCGTATTCTCACGGAATTGAAAGCCATCGCAACTCCGAATCCCGACATGCCGGGGCAATGGGATGCGCTGTACCCCAAATCTGAAGAAGAGGAGAGCGGCTCGCATACGGATCGCGACAACGAAGAAGACGAGGTTGAGGAATATGAGGAGCGTATTGGCGCAAAATCAAGCCTGGCCTCACAGCTTCTCGCCATCACCCACGCGCTTGGGCGCATTGATAACGAGACGTATGGTATCTGTAAGACGTGTCATAATCCCATCCCGCTTGAGCGCCTCCGCGCAAATCCGGCCGCGGAGCATGATATTGAACATGAACTCGTATGATATCAGGATTTGGCTGTGGATAACTTTCTGTTTACAACGACATACGCCGCGCGATATACTAAAACAAATTATAGTTTCTCCTAGTCGGTTCTCCGGTAGGAAGTTATTGTGTTACTAAAAAGCGACAAAATAACTTTGTGCAAGAGAGCATATCTCAATGAAGGGATCTTTATCATCAAAACGCTGGTATAACACTGTGGTCAACGTCGCGCTTGCGGCACTTGTCGTAGCCCCGGTCTACGCGGCAACCACTATCGGGAGCAATACTTCCACGGACGGAAACATAATCATTAATGTCGGGAACGGCAAACTCGGAGTAGGTACAACCACGCCCGCCAATCTCTTCTCTGTACATGGAAACGCAATCATCTCTGGAAATGTCACGTCCGTTGCAAACGTAACCGCTACGGGCACGCTTACCGTAAGCGGCGCGACAACGCTCTCTGCCACCTCAACGCACACCGGCATTGTCAACGGACTTGGTGTTGTTGGCGCGCCATCATACACATTTACCGGCGATCTCAACAACGGCATCTGGTCTTCGGGCGCAGACACGATCAACTTTTCAACCGCGGGAGCAGAGCGGGTGCGGATTGATGCGAGCGGCAATTTAGGAATCGGCACTACCACTCCCGGTACTCCGCTGGGCGTGACCGGTGCGGCTGTGATCACCGGCAGAGTCACCAGTCCAAGTTTTGAGGCAACATCCACTACCGCAACCACAACGCTTTCCACCGGAGGCCTTGCAATTGGCGCCAACCAATTCTTGGTACAGCAGACTTCAGGCAATGTTGGCGTAGGCATCACCAACCCCAATACCAAGTTTGAGGTCGTGGGAACCGCAAGCACCACCAACCTCATTGTCGGCGGCAATGGAACGAGCCTTGCCGGGATCGTAGCCGGATACTGCACATTTAGCAACGTCACGAGCTTTACCGCTTCAACCACCAAATTTACAGATTGTACAACCACACCGACCGGAGCATTAAGCACCGGCCACCGGGTATTTGTACAGGCAACCAGTTCAATGGAGAGTATGTACGTGATCCAGGCCGCCTCATCAACCGGAGTAAGCACTATTAACCTCCGCATCCTGAACACCGGCCTTGATGGAGCGGCAGATTCCACGCTCTCCGGTACCTCTATCAACTTCTGGGCATTCCGATAAGATAATAGGTACATAGTTCTTGCTGAACCAAACCTATGAAAAAAACCACATGCATCGCAATCCTAACGGTCCTAATTTGCGCCCCCGCGTTTGCGTCTGCAGCATTGGTAACGGTTGCCGACGATACCACCCTGATTCTGCCAAGCGACAATAGTCAGTACACACTCGCCAACGGGAGCACGTTTGAGGAGCTGGTCATCGGCGACGGGGCAGCCTCTTTCACGTTCAACATGATAGGCGGCCAGAGCGTGACTCTGACTTCTGCGGATAAAAGAACCCTCACGAGCAACCCTGTCTTTACCGTCACCTGCGGCACGACCCAGTCGAGCGTAACCCTAACCCTTCCCACCGGCGCTCCGGCGCAACCTATAATTGTGACTCCCGGCAGCACGTGTACCGGTTCCGGAGGAGGCGGTCCCTCCATAGGCCAGGTAACTCCTACGCCAACGCCGCTGTCAGGCAGAGGGGGCTCTCCGCCACCGCCCCCGGCTCCCGCAACGCCATCATCATCCGCTCCGGGACAGATTCCTGTGCCACAGGGAGCATCAGCCATGATTCCTGCACTGGTCCAGTCAGTGTTTTTTAAGAATCTCGCGCCGGGCAATCGCGGAGACACGGTGCGCGAACTTCAGACGCTTCTGCGTCAGGATAAAAGCATCTATCCGGAAGGTATTGCCAACGGAGTATTCGGTCCCGCAACGACCCGCGCGGTCAAAAGATTCCAGAAAAAGTACGGCATTCCGCAGACAGGAACCGCTGGCCCCCTGACACGCGCAAAACTTATGCAAGCGTTCGGCGGAGAAAAAGGCAGTCCTGCGCCCGTGCCAACTCCTGCTGTCATACCCGCTGCTCCTGCTCCCAAACCGACATCTTCCGCCAGCATCCAGCAACTTCAAGATCAGCTCACTCAACTCTTGAAGGAATTACAGGTATTACAAAAGAAGAGTCAGTAGAATGGGCGCATGTCGGTTGCCATTCATTCCGCACAAGTCGTGGGTCTTGACGCCAAGATCATTACGGTTGAAATGGATATTACCCCGGGACTCCATATTTTTACGATCGTGGGTCTCGCGGACAAAGAGGTTCAGGAATCGCGCGAGCGCATTACCGCCGCGATACAGAATCTCGGAGCGCTCGCTCCTCATAAAAAATCACAGCGCGTCATCGTAAATTTGGCGCCCGCCGACATTAAAAAAGAGGGGCCGGCGTTTGATTTGGCCATAGCGCTGGGCTTTCTGCTCGCGTCAGGTCAAAGCGTATTTGATCCACGGCATACGGTTTTTCTCGGAGAGCTCGGCCTTGACGGAGCGCTGCGCAGAGTTTCCGGCGTTCTTGCCTCGACCCTGGCGGCGCGCGCCGCCGGATTTTCACGCGTCATATTGCCCAAGGGCAACGGCAGGGAAGCATCACTCGTGCGCGGCATTACCATCTATGAAGTATCGGGTCTGCAGGAATCCGTTGAATTTTTGACCGGACAAAAAATACTTGAGCCTTTTCCGGAATATTCGCAGGCGCAGGCCGAGCTTCCCGACATGAACAGCAGGGATTACCGTCACATCCGCGGACAGGAAAAGGCCAAGCGGGCGCTTGAGATCGCGGCTGCCGGAAATCACAACGCCATTATGGTCGGTCCTCCGGGCGGAGGCAAAACATTGCTCGCGCAAGCCCTGCCATCGATCCTGCCGCCGTTATCGTTCGAAGAATCCCTTGAGGTCACCAAAATTTACAGCATCAGCGGCAAACTGTCCGACGACGCTCCGTTCATACACGAACGCCCGTTTCGCAATCCACACCATACCGCGTCCTATACCGCGATCATTGGCGGGGGTACTCACCCGCGGCCAGGCGAGGCAACGCTGGCGCACCGCGGCGTCTTATTTCTTGACGAGTTCCCGGAGTTTGACCGCCGCGTAATCGAGTCGCTCCGCCAGCCGCTCGAGGAGCGCGCCATCACGGTCGCGCGCTCGCAAGGCACGTATGTGTTCCCGGCACAATTCATGCTCATCGCCGCCATGAACCCCTGCCCCTGCGGCAACTTTGGAAATCCTGCCAAGGACTGCGCGTGCGCGCCCGGCGCGGTATTGCGTTATAAAAAGAAAATCTCCGGTCCTATGCTTGACCGCATTGACATCCACATTGATACGCCCGCAGTCGAGTATGAAAAACTGGAGGGTGCGGATGGAGAGCCGTCCAAACGCATACGAGCGCGCATTGCAGGCGCCCGCGCGCGGCAAGGCGAGCGGCTGTCTCTTATACACATCTCCGAGCCCACGAGACTAGG
>CAYVMH010000015.1:0-12015 GCA_964452595.1 uncultured Candidatus Saccharibacteria bacterium | reverse complement strand
GTGGCGCAATACCATCTCCGCGACTGGCTCATATCGCGCCAGCGATACTGGGGGCCGCCGATTCCGATGATCTTTTGTGAGGCGTGCGCGTCAGCGCAGAGAGGGGAGCGAGAAGACATGCCGGGGTGGTATGCGGTACGAGAGAAAGATCTGCCGGTGAAGCTCCCATTTGTCAAAAATTTCCGGCCGACCGGTACGGATCAATCACCGCTTGCATCGGTCGAGACATTCTATAAAGTCCGGTGTCCGACGTGCAAATCGTGGGCGCGGCGCGAGACCGATGTGTCCGATACGTTTTTGGATTCCGCGTGGTATTTTTTGCGGTACCCGAGCGCGCAATATAAAAAAGCGGCATGGAATCCCGCGGTCACAAAAAAGTGGCTGCCGGTAAGTGTCTATATCGGCGGCGCCGAACATTCCGTACTGCACCTCATGTATTCACGATTTTTAACCATGGCGCTCCGCGATGCAAAACTGCTTCCTTTTGAGGAGCCGTTTCCAAAATTTAGAGCGCACGGACTCATCACCAAAGACGGCGCCAAAATGTCCAAATCAAAAGGTAATGTCGTGAACCCGGATGAGTATATCCGTGCCTATGGCGCGGATGCGGTGCGTATATACTTGGCGTTTATGGCCCCGTTTGAGCAGGGCGGGGATTTTCGCGATACGGGCATTCGCGGCATGACGCGATTTTTGGAGCGCGCGTATAGACTCATTTCCAATTTCCCATTTCCAATTTCCAAAAAAAATCCAAACTCCAAATCCCAAACGCGGAATGATCTTACTCGGTTGCTCCACAAAACAGTAAAGAAAGTCACCGAGGATATTGAAAATCTGCAGTATAACACTGCCGTTTCGGCGCTCATGATTTTGCTCAATGAGTTTGAAGCATCGCGGGACGCGCTGCGCGCAGACGACGTGAAAATATTTTTGAAATTATTGGCTCCCTTGGCGCCTCATATCGCGGAGGAGCTGTGGCAAAAATTCGGAAACCGGAGGCCGGAAACCGGAGGCCGGAAGTTCAGATCGATCCATCGTGAGGCATGGCCGAAGTACGATCCCCGGCTGATCAGGGAAAAAACATGTGATCTCGTGGTGCAGATCAATGGGAAAACTCGCGGGACGGTTGCTTTAAATAGGGGCGCGTCCGAGCAGGAGGCGACGGTTGCAGCCAAGAGTCTGGGCGCGGTCAGGCGGCATCTCATCGGAGAGCCTCGCAAGGTCATCTTTGTTCCCGACAAATTGATCAACTTTGTGCTGTAGTCGCAACGTGCTATAATGAGAGCCATGCGATCAAGAAAAAAACTTTTTGTCTGGTTTCTTACCCTTTTTTTCTCTTTGATTCTTGGCGTGACCGATTTTGTCTACGGGCAATCCGCGCCCGCATTCAATATATATGATATTGGCGTATCATCGCTGTCGCCGAAAACCGCAGTGATCCGCTGGACCACCGATGTATTGGCAGACTCGCAAGTGGAATACGGACTCGATGAATCATATGCAAGCCGTTCCGACCCTGACCCGACGCGCGTTTTGAGCCATGCGGTGACGCTCCGAAACCTCAAGCCCGGCTTAATCTACTTCTATCGGGTTGTTTCAACTGATGCCGCCGGAAACCGGGTTGTGTCTGCGCGATTTGTGTTCTCGGTTCCACCCGTGTCGTCTGCTCCCCCGACATCCACGGGGATTCCCGTAGCTCCTCCGGTACTCTCCTTCACCGCTCCGCGCCCGCACGAGATTTTATCTGCCGACGATAGCTCTTCAGGAAAAGATCAAAATATCGCGTTCACCTATCAGATTGACGGGAGCTGGCCATCTGCCGACAGGATTCCGCATGTGTATCTTTGGGCAGATGTGTTGCAAAACGGTACGTGGGTTGAGGGCGCGCGCGCGTTTGACATCGGCAGCCCCAACAATGCCGCTTTGCGATCCGGATCGTTTATACAAAAACTTGGCCCGGGCACCTATCGTATTGATGGTCTGCTCGCCGCCTCCAAGCCAAGACACGAGGCGCTTCACGGAAGCCGGATAACGCCCCTCATCTTTACGGTCCAGGACCCGAGCAGTATCGAGGTGACGATGGTGTCTTCGTCGTCTTTGTTCGCATTGCCGTCCGGACCAAAGCTGAAATCCGGGGATCGGATTCGAAATTGGCGCGCAGCTGACGTGCGGCAAGTTCCGTCCAGATCAAATTCTCTGATCGGCGTCCAGTCGCCAGATACAAAAGGCACAATCATTGGTGGTCCCGAAACAGCGGCAGGTTCCCGCTGGTGGAATATCAACTATGACGTAGGATACGACGGCTGGACTTCGGAGGAGTCGCTCCTGCCGGTGAACGCTCCGGTGTTTGATTTCGAACTCGTGGGCCTTGACGACACGGACGCCGCCGCCGCCACACAGGGATCTTCTGCTCATTTTTCCTTTGGCGGGCGTCTTACGTCAGGCGCGGGTCAGCTTGTTGCCTTCTCGGCGTCAGGCATTCCCCCAGATACATATGCCGTATTCTCTCCGGCCTCATGCACGCTTCCGTGCCTGACCACGCTGCACATCTCGACTCTGCGCATGGCGCCCATCGGCAGCCACCCGATTGCGATCACGGCGATCAGCGCGAAGAAAGAAAAAAAACTCTCGTTGAAGCTCCAGATCAACCGCTTCTTGCCTGTGCCAAGCGTTTCGCTTCATGCCCCGTTTCTTGACGGCGTGGTGCCGGGATCAAATCTTACCCTTTCATCAGCGGTAACAGGGAATACGAATCAGGCCGGAGCGCACTCGATCCATTTTCAGCTTGACGGGGGCAGAGACAGTCGAGACGCGCTGCCAAACGGCTCCCGCACATTTACGAACCTTGCGACCGGCTCTCATGTGCTGACCGGTTATCTGGCAGGGAATCGGGATATCAAGATACCGGGAACCGATTTCTCTCTTGCGTTTGTGAACGATGCCGCTCTGCCGGTGATCTCCGGGGCAGGGCCTAAGAATATTACCGATGCTTCAGCGGCCATTGTCTGGAATACCGATAAAAATAGCACGACCCGGGTTGCGTACGATGGCGTGGCTGATCTTCGTTTCTCAACAACAGAGTTTGATACTGACAGTCTGCAGCAAACCCACACCGTGAATCTTCGGAGCCTTGTTCCGTGCACGAGCTATTACTACCGCGCGTATTCAAAAAATGCCGCCGGAGGAGAGGGAATGAGCCGGGTTAGCCGCTTCTCCACTACAGGATGCCTTTCACCAATGCTGCCTGACGCGCATCGCGAGGGCATACTCTTGACCCTGCCGCAAAGGACGCTCACGCTGGTTCGTGAGGATGAGCGCTCGATACGCGTAGTGCTCCCGCCCGGCTTTCCGGATACTGCCGCAGTCCAGATCAACGGACTTGATCCTGCCGGAGTAAGGAGCGCCGTACCCGCCCCGACATCGCAGTCGCGTCTGATTGGCGCGCACGCGTATCGGGTGGTCGTACTCAAAGATCCCTCATCGTCCATCTTTGCATCGGACGAGCCAATTCTACTTACTCTGCGATATCTTCCCGAAGATATCGCAGACATCGTTGCCGGAACTCTGAAGATCTGGAGGTGGACCGGTGTGAACTGGACCGAAACACAGCAGTGTCGTACGAACAACGATCCACACGAGATCAATTGTATGACCGATCAACTCTCTACATTTGCGCTGTTTGGCATAAGCTCAAAATTTTCGTTGGCGCCCCCGTCTGGCGCTCTGACGCTGAGCGCCGCTCCGCCAAAAACCGCTCCTTCCGACAACCAGTCCGCCGACAATAATCTCGTGGTAAGCGTTTCCACGCCGATAACCCGTATCCCGATTTCTTCCGCCGAGACCAAAACTTCGTCCGTTCGTAAGACAACAGCCGTGTCGAAAACTCCGGTGTCTCAATCCACCATTCAGACGCAGACGACTCAAACCGGCGTCCGTGTGCTGACGCGCGATCTGTATCGCGGCATCAAACATCCGGAGGTAAAGCTCTTGCAGCAGTTTCTGATATCGCGCACCTATCTTGATGCGGGCGGCAACGCCGGATTTTTCGACAGTGCGACCGAGACGGGAGTCAAAAAATTCCAGTGCGATCAGGAAATCGTATGCACGGGAAGCCAAAGCACCACCGGATTCGGAATGGTTGACCAAGAGACCCGGGATAAAATAAACCCCCTGCTCAAGTGAACATCTTGGAATTACATGGCGACACTTTTTCCCATACCGTGTCCGAAGCGGAGCGGGTTTTGCGTTCCGGAGGCTTGGTGATCAGCCCCACCGATACGGTCTATGGCATCTTGGGAGATGCCGCGAGCGAGTCTGCGCTTTCCAAAATGTTTGCGCTCAAAAATCGTCCGGCGCAAAAAGCATTTCCTGTTTTTGTGCGCGATATTGCCATGGCGCGCCGATATGCGTATATCTCCGATGCAAAAGCCGTATTTCTTGAGAGGGTCTCGCCGGGTTCGGTCACGGTCGTATTTCACCGCAAAGACAAATTGCCCAAAGCCCTGACCGGAGGGCTTGATACGATCGGCGTGCGCATTCCCGACCATGCGTTTCTTGCGGAATTGCTGAGACAACTTGATACTCCCGTTGCCCAAACCTCGGCCAACATCTCCAAGGAGCCGCCCGCGCAAGACATCGCCCGGATCAAAACATATTTTGAAAAATCTCAAACACCGCCAGATCTCGTGGTCGACGCGGGGAAAATAATCGGACGGCCTTCGACCGTGGTTGACTGCACCGGCGCCACGCCCATTCTTCTGCGCGCCGGAATCATGACCAAAGAAGAGCTTGATGAGCTGTTCTCCAATATGATAGGATAAAAGTCGCGAAGACAGCGACCGCGATATATCCCTTATTCACGCATAGCTATTCGCTCATCTCTCATTACTACACTATGTTACTATCCCGCAACGCAATTTTACGTCATTGGAGAGAGGGCAATATCATTATTGATCCATTCGACGAGCGCAAGCTCAAAACCGTGAGCTATGATGTCTCGCTCGGAGAGTGGTTTTGGCGCGAAGGCCATCCAGACGGGCGCGCAACCGTGCACAATATCTATGACGAGGCATCCACCAAACAGGTCTGGCAGGGGCCGCATCAGGCCGAAGGCGCTCATGAGGTATCGCGCCGGCTCGGTGTGGAGCTTGCCAATATCAAGCCGAGCGATAAGATCATTCTCCTGCGGCCCGGGGAGACCATACTCGCGCACACGGAAGAATTTATCGGCGGACGTGATCGCGCTGTTGCCAAAATGTATGCGCGCTCATCTATGGGGCGCAACTTCATCGAAGTATGCAAAGACGCCGGTTGGGGAGACGTCGGGTACTTCAACCGCTGGACCATGGAGGTGACCAACAACTCCAGGTATTTCATGGTCCCGCTCGTGGTGGGACGTCGCGTGGGCCAGATGGTTTTTTACGAAGTCGAACCGGTTTCGCACGATTCTGATTATACCGGCGAGAACGGCAAGTACCAGCGATCCCAAAACCTTGAAGAGCTCAAAAAATCCTGGAGCCCCCACCAAATGATCCCCCAGATGCACAGGGATTGGGAGATTGGCTCGGCGTAGGTCTAATCGCGCGTGCCCTTGTGAGATGACGAAAAGGCATGTATACTCGATATCATGGAAGGACACCCCTATCTATTGATTCTCTTTGGCTCGCGCGCACAGGGTACGGCGCGGGCTGATTCTGATTGGGATGTGGGGGTGGTGAGCGATCACGCGCTCTCGTTTGAGGAGCGCGGCGGGTATGCGGAAGAGGCGGCGCGGATACTCAATGCCAACGAAGACCACATAGATATCGTGGATATGTGGAGCGCGTCTCCGCTCCTCCAGCAATTTGTAGCAAAAGAAGGGAAACTACTGCAAGGCGACCGGTTTCTTTTTATCCGTTTTAAGGTGCTCGCATGGAAACGCTATTTGGATACGGCTAAATTACGCCGTCTGCGGAGTGAATCACTATCGCGTTATGTCCGAGGAATTTCTCCAAAAAAAAATTGAACAGATCGCGACGCTGCTGCGCGAGCTCCGCGTGCTTCTGGATCGCCCGTTTGAATCGTTCAAAACCGATTTGGTCCGGATACATGCCGCTGAACGCGATTTTCAGCTCGTGATTGATCTTGCGTCAGACATCAGCACACATATCCTTGTGGAACGGCAAAAGCCGGTGCCTGACACGTATCGCCATACATTCAGAGACCTCGCGCGGGAAAAAATCTTGCCCGATCGCGTTGCGCACGCCCTCATCGAGAGCGCAAAGATCCGGAATATCCTTGTCCACGAATATGATTTTGAGGAGGATTATCAGCGTTTCTATGAGTCGGCAAAGAGTTTCCTTCCGGCATATCACGAATATCTCGTGGCGATACAGAAATATATTTCGTAACCTATTGGGTTGATCCACCAGATGCGCAAGGATCGGGAGATTACCAACATCTAGGGTACGATCAGATAAGCTTTAAAAAAAATTAAAAGGTCTGGCGGCACTTATTGGGTAAAATGTAATAAAAAATATGGAAGAAAAAATCGAATATAAGCCCTCTGCGGCCGAGATTGCCAAAGCGGAAAGCTCATTAACGCCCGAGCAGGCAGTAGGAAGCAAAGCTCGTTATGAGATCCGTAAGCACAAAGAGGTGCTTGAGAGTGTGGGGGTAACCGAGACGCAGATTAACGAGGCATCGGCATTGGCAAGCGACAAAGCAATACAAGAGTATCATGAACTAGAGCGGCAAGAACCGTGGAATCGCACGATGCGCATCATTGAAGAAGTAAAAACGAGGCTCTCGCCCGATGAGCAGGTTCTCATGGAGGGACTTACCCGATGGGAGAAAGATTTTGTACTTCAGTGGAAGGAGAGAGTAGAAATAGCAAGAACTCGATTGGGACAGCATGTGTCTATGTCACAATTAGTAGGGGATATAATACAGAAGAACGACGCTCCGAGTTCCGTGCTGCAGTACGGCCAACCGTTACAAGATTTTCCATCCTTTTTACTTTTTAGTCCGAAGGTGCGATGTCTTGTTGACCCTGAGGCGCAGAGACAAAGAGATGCTGCAATAAAACAAGACCGACGGATGCCCGTTATGCAACCACGAAAACCTTTTGGAGAGAACGAGCCCTGGAATGAGGTGATTCGCCCGACCAAAGAGGGCATTGCCAAAATTTTTAAGGCATTTGGTGCACAGTTGCCTCCCAGTGGCGAGGGAACGAGCGCAAACGGAAAGGTACTGGTTCCGACACAATTTGACGGCGTATATCTATCACTTGCTCCTCGTGGAGATACTGTATGGCTCGCGTTTGATGTACCAACCTTAGTGCGAATGATTGATGCCCGGAAACAATTGGAGAGCGCGGAAACGGAGTAACGGATGTTTCAAATTGCCTCGTCAACTTCTCGCTCATGTCTTTCTCTTTCCCCTGGTATACTGAAATCATGTTATCATACCTTAAAAAATCTGATCCCCACGTCGCACAGTTGATTGCGGCGGAAGCCAAGCGCCAGAGCGAGACGCTTGATTTGATTCCTTCAGAAAACATCGTGTCCCAAGCGGTGCTTGAAGCTATTGCGTCCCCGTTCATCAACAAATACTCCGAAGGGTATCCGAAAAAACGCTACTACGCGGGCAATGCGGTGGTGGATGAGATGGAACAGTTGGCGCAGGAGCGAGCGAGGAAGGTGTTTCATCTCGGGAAGCAGTGGTATGTCAACGTACAACCGTATTCGGGTTCGCCCGCAAATCTTGGGGTATTTTTCGGGCTGTTGAAGCCTGGAGAAAAGATCATGGGCATGAGCCTGCCTTTTGGCGGACACCTGACCCATGGCTGGAAGGTAAGCGCCACGGGCAAATTCTACACGGCAGCCCAGTACGGCGTGAACCGGGAAGGGTTTTTGGATTACCGCGAGATCGGAGCAATGGCCCGCAGAGAAAAGCCCGCAATCATCATCGCCGGAGCAACCGCATATCCGCGGATCATTGACTTTGAAAAATTCGCCAAAATAGCCCGCGAGGTCGGCGCATACTTTATGGTTGATATGGCGCACATTGCTGGGCTGATTGCCGCAGGGGCGCACCCTTCCCCGTTTCCCCACGCAGACGTCGTAACCACAACCACGCATAAAACCCTGCGCGGGCCGCGCGGAGCGATAATCTTCGTCAATCAAAATTCAAAAGCCGCCTTGCTGCATAAAACGAATATCGCCGCGGCTATTGACAAGGCGGTTTTCCCGGGACTGCAAGGCGGCCCGCACGACAACCAGACCGCTGCAATCGCGGTTGCGCTGGCAGAGGCAATGAAGCCGGCATTCAAGACGTACGGCAAACAAATCGTGAAAAACGCCAAGGCGCTTGCCAAATATCTGAAACGACTCGGCTTCAAACTGAGCTCCGGCGGCACGGACAACCATCTCATGCTGATTGATCTTACGAATTTCGGCCCGACCGGAAAACAGGCGCAGGACAGACTAGAGCAGGCAGGCATCATCGTCAATCGCAACACGATTCCCTATGACACGCGCTCCCCATTCGACCCCTCCGGCATCCGCATCGGCACCCCCTCGCTCACCACGCGCGGCATGAAGGAAAAAGAGATGAAAGAGATCGCGTCGCTCATCTGTGATACATTGACCAAGGGCGATCTTTCTGTTATACAGAAGAGAGTCAAAGCCCTTTGTAAAGAATTCAAGATACGAGGAGACAACCATTGAGTAAATTTCTCGAATGGAAGAAAGCCGCCGCATCTCTTCTTGGTTTGGGAGTCTGGTGTGACGATGTGCCATTATTCATGCTCGCGATAGGCGTGGCTTGGAAATTTGCGGCTCTTGGTTGTTTGTGGCTGTGGGAGTCTGATAAAAGAGCTTATTTGGATAAAGATTGATCAGCATACAATACAAAACATCGCAAAGGGGAGCACAGCTTCCTCTTTTTCTGATTATACGTTACGATTACTCCATGATTTTACTTGATGGAAAAAAACTCTCTGAGCGGATTTTTGTCGAACTAAAGGCTGACGTTTCGGCAATAAAAAAAAAGATCCGGCTTGGCGTGATCGTGGTCGGCAAAGATCCGGCGATTGAAAAATTTGTGGCGCAGAAGAAAAAGGCTGCCGAGGAGATCGGCATTGATGTGCGCGTCTATCCGTTTGACGCGGCTATCACGACCAACGAGCTTCGCAAACGGATCGCGGAGCTCGTGCATGAGCCGAAAAACACTGGAATTATCATCCAGCTTCCGCTGCCCGGCCACATCAACAAGCAGTACATCCTCAATGCGATTCCGCCGGAAAAAGACGTTGATGCGCTTTCTGCGCGAGCAATCGGCAGCTTTATTGTTGGCAAAAGCAATATCATGCCTCCGGTTGCCGGTGCAATCAAGTCGCTTCTGGAAGAATACCATATCGCGTATAAAAACAAGCACGTCGCGATTCTTGGCGCCGGAAATCTTGTTGGCAGACCAGTGGCGCTCTGGTTTCTGCAAGAGGGCGTATCATTGAGCATCATCACCCAAGAGACTGACCTCCCGGAACAACTCCTGCACAAAGCCGACATCGTGATCTCCGGTATTGGCAAACCCCATTTCGTAAAAGGAGACATGCTCAAAGACAACGCGGTTATCATTGACGCAGGTACCTCCGAATCCTCCGGCAAACTCGTCGGTGACGTTGATCCCGAATCGGTTGCGGAGAAAGCATCACGCCTGACTCCGGTCCCCGGCGGTGTTGGCCCCGTCACCGTTGCCATGCTTTTGAAAAATCTCGTTACGCTCGCAAAAATTAAGAAAAGATAGATAATGGTTCCCGAAAATTTTTACTAAAGTCATATCCGATCGGCTATCACTTTAGTAAAACAATTCCGCAAGGGTTTGGCTTGCGGATGTTCATTGGAGAGCACAGCTCGCCACCCTGCCATACGTATTGGGATAAATATGTATCAAGGTTCAGCAGAAAAGTCAATGATGCCGCTGGTCGGACTCGAACCGACACGGGGCTGCCCCCACGGGATTTTGAGTCCCGCGTGTCTGCCAATTTCACCACAGCGGCTCTTTGAATTTACCACTGCATTGTAGCTCGAAATTACCAAAAATTCAACACTGCCCGCGAAAAATTGAATTTTCACACGATCCGGCGTATCATAGAAAGATATGGCACGCATTATCACGTTTTGCAATCAAAAGGGCGGGGTCGGGAAGAGTACCAGCAGCACCAACTTGGCTGCGTTTCTTGCGGCGCTCGGCAAAAAAGTGCTGCTGGTGGATTTTGACCCGCAGGCCAATGCGACATCTGGCATGGGGCTCAATCCAAAGCGCATCGAGACTTCGGTGTATCACGCCCTCATTGGCAAGGCGGATACGAAAGACATGATCAAGAAAAGCGGCGTGTTGGGCGTAGACGTGTTGCCCGCGACCCCTGCGCTTGCCGGCGCCGGAGTGGAACTGGTTGACATGCCCAGACGCGAGTATAAACTAAAAGAAGCGCTTGAGCAGATTCGCAAAGGATACGACTTCGTCATCATTGATTCTCCGCCGAGTCTGGGGTTGCTCACGATTAACGCGCTCACCGCATCGCAAAAGGTGATCATCCCGAGTCAGTGCGAGTACTACGCGCTTGAGGGACTTGCGGATCTCCTATACACGATCCAGCTGATCAACGCCAATCTCAAAACCCGCGTCGGCGTTATGGGCGCTTTGCTCACGATGTACGATCGGAAATCGCGCCTGCATCGCGCGGTTGCCAAAGAGATCAAGCGTAAATTTCCCGGATACGTCTTCAAGACCATGATCCCGCGAAACATCAGTCTGGCCGAAGCCCCGTCGTACGGAAAAACCATCCTGCACTACGATCCCTACAGCCACGGCGCCAAAGCATACCGCCGCCTCGCGGAAGAAATTTTAAGCATAGAAGACGTTCGAGCGATTTAATTTTCAATTCCTAATTTCCAATCAATTTCCAATGCTTCAATTGTCAAATGCTTTATTTGAAAATTGAAATTTGAAAATTGAAAATTATTTGTGGATCCCTTAGGTAAAGGACTCGAATCTCTCATTCCCGACCGAACACGGGATGAACCTATCACGCTCGATCCCGCGAACGAAATTTCGGCCCCCGATCCGGCGCCGCTGGTTGGCTCATCCGGCACGTCAGCGCCGCTCGCGCGAAGCTATGAAGATCATTTTACTCCCCGCAGAGGCGAGGCGGTGTTTTGGATCGAACTTGAAAAAATAGAACCAAATCCCTTTCAGCCGCGCCGCGAATTCAACGAAGAAGCGCTGCAAGACCTGGCGCGCTCGATCCGAGAGCATGGCGTGCTGCAGCCGATCCTCGTGACCAAGCGCGAGATCGAGACGTCAGCAGGACTCGAAGTGCGCTATCAGCTGATCGCGGGCGAACGACGATGGCGGGCGTCAAAGCTCGCGGGTCTTTCGCAAATCCCGGCCATTATCCGGCGCGGCGTGCCGGATGATCGTGTCCGGCTTGAGCTTGCGATCATCGAAAACGTACAGCGCGAGGACTTAAACGCGATCGAGCGCGCCCGCGCCTACAAAAAGCTGATAGACGAATTCCATCTGGTACAGCGCGAGATCGCCGTTCGCATCGGCAAATCGCGCGAGGCCGTAGCAAACGTGCTGCGGCTCCTGTCTTTGCCCCAAGAAGTGCAATCCGCACTCTCGACCGGCGCCGTTACCGAGGGCCATGCCCGCGCAATCCTCATGGCCGGAGACGATCCGTCAAAGCAGCTGCGGATCTACCGCGACATCATAAGCGACCATATGAGCGTGCGCGCGGCAGAGGCCCACGCCCGCCACGTCGGCGGCAAAACTCTCACCCCTCGCAAACGCCCCGGATACTCTGTGCAGGACCCCGAGTTGCGTGACTGGCAAAACCGCCTGCAGGAGCAACTCGGCACCAAAGTCCAGCTGCAGCGCATGGGTGAACGAGGCAAAATCGTGGTAGAATTCTTCTCCGAAGAGGAATTGCGCGGCATCCTCTCCAAACTGATCCGCGAACGGGAGATGTGA
>CAYVMH010000014.1:9090-12348 GCA_964452595.1 uncultured Candidatus Saccharibacteria bacterium | reverse complement strand
CCCTTGATGATCAAGGTCTTTGATCCGCCCTTTGGAACACGGAACGCGCCTGCGTTGATCAAGCTTGACGTTGCGTTATCCCCTGATCCGAATGATGCGGTTCCGACAAGCGTCATGGTATCTGCATCATAGAGCATGACTTTGTTGTCAACCAAGTCGTTTGGCGTGTTTGAAGCAACACCAGTCAGCTGCAATGCGATCTGTTTGACATCAACGTCTTCGTTGACCGCGCTGTATTTGACGCGCGCGAGTTCAACTCCGGCCGTGCCTCCGGCCACAATCGCGTAGCCCGGGCTGTTGGTGTCAAGCACGGTTGAGAGAGTTCCGCCCGATGATGCGGTCATCTGCTGACCAGCCGCATCGGTGAACGTCTCGACAATGGTCTGTCCGCTGCCAAGACCGGTAACTCCGGTAAAGGCCGCGTTCTGTCCCGCGTCAATACCCCACTGGTACACTCCGGTTGATCCGCTGCGGACATCGCACTTCATGGAAAGCGTCTTTGAAGTCCCCTTGGTTACGACCAAGCCGGTTCCGTCAAAGGTAATGCTCGTTGAAGATGCGGTATCCGTGGATGCCGGATTCTTTTTGTTATTGCTGTTTACCGAAGTGGCGCCATCGTAGAGCTGACAATTGGTCAGATCGTTGCGATTGCCCGATACCGCGTTGAAGTAGAGCGGGATGGATACGACGCGGACATCCTCTCCAGATGCGGTTGTGTCAAAGATGTAGCGCGCAAATTCAAACTGATTCGCTCCCGCGATCACGGTCTGCGCAACCGGTACGGTTGCAACGTTTACCGTCAGCGCTCCGGTCTTTACCGTCATGGTATTGAACGCGATTGCCGCTGCCGGTGATGGCGTGATCGAATTGCCGCTGTTCTGGCCTTTGGCTGACGCAAAGTCGGTGCTCGGCGTGGTGGATGCCTGGATGGTGACATTGTTCGTTATGTCAGTTCCCACCTTACCTTTGAGGGTATAGGTGTGCACACCGATTGGGAAGGTAATACTCGTTGAGAATACCAACACGCCGTCTCCGGACCCACCGGTGTCAGACGTATCTGATGCGTTGCCATCAACAGGACCCGCGATGACACTTCCGTTTTCGTCAACCAAGGAAACATTGGTGAGGTCATTAACGTCCATGTCAGTCCCTTCACCACCGAGCGTTACGTTGAACGCTACTTTGCTAACGGTGATCGGCTCACCCTTGACATCCGTGGTAAACGCTCCAAAAGGAACATTGTTGACGTTTACGGCAATGTTCTGCGCCGCTACCGCGTTTGAGGTAGAAACGCTGATCGTGCCTGCCGATACCGTGACCGTGCCGCCCGCATACCATGGATCCTCACTGTTGGTGAAGTTCGGACTCGTGTGGTCTGCGGCTGCGGTGCCGGTTTGCGGCGGTTGAATGCCAAACCCATAGGTCTCGCCGCTCAAACCAATATCAATCCGCTTTGCGATATCGAAGATAACGGTGCGTCCGGATCCGCCTATGATATCACCCTTGATTGAAAGCTCCTTTGAGAAGCCCTTATCAATCAAGATTCCCTGACCGCTGTTGTCGGTGAATGTCGTGACATAATACTTGCCATCCGTGCTGACAACCGTGTCATACGCGGTGCCATCCACATATGTCTTGACATTTGCAAGATCGCCAGACGCGACCGATCCGGTCTGGTTCCAACGCACGTACTTGAGATATACCTTTTCTGCAGATCCCGCTGTTGCGCGGACTGCTGAAAACGTGTATCCAAGCTCGCCGATGTTTTTCGTGACCGCAGCTCCCGGATCAGTTGATCCTCGCTGCATGCTCACTGTTCCAATACTGACCGTGCTGTTGTAAGTGTGGCCGTTGCCGACAAGCGGGGCTGTTGCGGAAACGCCTGTCACTGCCGTAGTCCCTGCATTTACTCCGACAAGAGCAAGCTGGATGACCTGTCCGTTGTAGGAGCTATTTGACGCAACCATGTTGCCCGCGAGGGTCAACGTTCGGGTTGTCCCGGCCTTGACCACAACCGGCTCGTTCAGCAATGCCTGAGAAAGCGAGTTCAGGGTTTTGGAAAGACCAAGCTGCGCCGCGTTCTCATCCAGCAATACTACGCTGTCAAGCGCCGCATCATTGGACGGACCTTTGCGCTCTACGGTCAGACCGCTGATGGTTACATCCCCATCTGCTGATGCCGTAAACTTCACCCGAGTAAATGGCACGCGTGCCGCGCCGCCCGGAGCAAGATTTGCGACTGGCTGATTTGAATCCAGCATGACGGTCAGTCCGCTTGCTACCGGTGCTACCGGGGTTGCTGGGGTTCCGGGTACTGCCGGTGTGCCAGGCGTTGGTGCGGGCGCGGGTGTTACCGGCGCCGACGCTACCTGCGTATCGTATGCGGCACGCGATACTGGCCCGAAATATCCGACCGCCGGAGTAACGCCTGACGCCGCCTGCCATCTCGCTACCGCAGCTCTGGTGAGAGGACCGAAATATCCGGTTGCTCCCACGTTCAGATACCCTCCTGCAATCAACACATTCTGGAGACAAGTTACATCATCGCCCCGTGATCCGACACTCAGACTCCGGGCAAAGGCGCACTTGGCTCCCGTAACCGCAGATGCGCCAGCGCCTTGCTGTTGCTGCAACGCCGCGATCTGCGCCTGGAGCGCTGCGATCTGCGCCATCAGCGATTCGATAGTCACTGTTTGAGCGACTGCCGCCAATGGAACAATGATCGCCGCTCCTGAAATCGTGATGGCCGTTGCCAGCGCCGCAACTTTTTTGAGGCCGCGACTGCCACCACTAAAGGATAAGATATTCATAATGTTCTTTAAATTGTTTAACGAACAGAAACTTTCTTTTTTCCCGTCTTGTTTATAAAAGGACGGCAGAAAGTCTTCTGATGAACGCCTCAAAAGCTTACCCTTGTCGACGAACTGGATAAGTTGAGGCGTATTTGATTTGAATAATGAAGAAGAATGCCCATGAAGTCCAAGTTCCCCATGATCGGGATATGAGAAATGAGATATGAACTTCTCATGTCGCACTTCTCATATCCCAATCTGGAGATCGACCGAATCTTGAACTCCAAGAAAGAAACCTCTAAAACCAGCGATTCGATATCTCTACAATTGTATTCTTTGGATTGTCTTTCAATTGTCAAAGTTCTCTCCAGCTCAGAATATCAGAATTACAGAAACTCCGGCGTATACTCAACTCAATCTCAATATCATGTCAATATCATGAGTATACTATATCCTGCAAGCATAC
>CAYVMH010000014.1:0-8990 GCA_964452595.1 uncultured Candidatus Saccharibacteria bacterium | reverse complement strand
GCTCTCGCTCACTTGATTATAGAACCACCAGCTTTGTTCGACAAGTGCCTCCCCTGTGGATAACTAAAGCCTATCCTATATATCAAGTTTTTTCAAGTATTGGCGAAATTGCTTGCCAATTTCGGCATGTGTAAGCCCTATTTGCACCATTGCCTTGGCAAAACCCAGCTTTTCGCCGCAATCATAGAGAACCCCTTCATATTCGTAGCCATACATCTCTCCGCCTTTCTTGAGGTATAACTGAAATGCCCCAGTTTGGTAAAGCTCCCCTCCGGGACCCGGTCTCATGACCGCCAAAAGATCAAGCAGCTCCGGAGTGTAGATATATTTGCCGCGCGAGACAAAGTTTGAGGGCGCTTGCTTGATTGCCGGCTTCTCAACTATATCGGTCACCTTGAATGTCCGATTGGAGACCTTTTTCACTCCGACAACGCCATATCTTGAGACCATGCTTTTTGGGACCCGATCCAAAGCAAGCACTGGCTTTTCATATTTATCAAAGACGTTCATTAACTGTTTGAGACACGGAACCTTTGAATCAACCACGTCATCTTCGTATAGGACAGCAACGGGCTCACCATGTCCGATAAGATGCCGCGCCTGCAAAACCGCGTGTCCTGGTCCAAGAGGTTCGCTTTCACGGACATAGGTAAACTTTGCAAGCGAAGAGATGGCATGTATGCGATCCGCCAGTTCGATTTTGCCGCGGGCACGAAGAAAGTATTCAAGTTCAAAAGAATAATCAAAATGATCTTCTATTGCCCGCTTCCCGCGGCCAGTTACGAAGATGATATCGGTGATGCCCGAGGCAACTGCCTCCTCGACCAAAAACTGTATGACTGGCTTGTCAATCAGGGGCAGCATCGCTTTCGGCTGCGCTTTTGTCGCAGGCAGAAATCGAGTGCCAAGACCCGCGACCGGAATGATGACTTTTGTCAGTGGTCTCATGATACGTTATTTAAGAGAGTAGTTGGTCCATCGCTTTTCACCATTTTTTCTCAGAATATCTTTCTGCACAAGATCGCGCAGATCACGCTGAATCGTTTTTGCGCTTACACCCGTAAGCAAGGTATAGAAATCACTGATTTTTGCCCGCGGCGCTTTTTTCACATAGACCAGTATCTTTTTCTGGCGATCCGTCATATGCGCATCTGCGCGAGAATGCTTATTATGAGAACGCTCGTCGATCCGATCCCGGTCACGAGACAAATCGTCCTCCGAGCTCCCGAATTCTTCTTTGTCCTGATCCGCGCGAGAATCGCGTTTCGTACATTGCAATTCTCCCTTGAGAAGATTCTCCAAAAATTCGTATTCGCGCTCGAGAATTGTCAGATTGATCGGCCTGACGAATCGCATGGAACGTGCGATGTGCAGATACCCCTTGATGGTCTCCACGTGAGCGAGCAGGGCGAGTATTCCCTGCTCGCGGCTGTCGGCATATCCGTATTCGGTCACACCGCCGAAAACTTCATTCGCCCTCTCCCGCAACTGACGCTTCAAGATCTCTCCCTGCGGGAAAAAGTCTGTGACGCGATAGAGAGCCAGCGTCAGCTCAAATGTCTTGCGATGCAGTTCTTGCGAATTTTTCATGGTATTACCACTTGTCATACCAATAATTCTTATGCCTGTCAACGCGTTGACCTCCCCTTTTTCCCCTCCTTAACAAGAAGGGGTAGAGGGTGGTAAGGTAAAAACATGAAAAAAGAAACTTCTCCGCACAAACAAGACCGTGCTAAAAAAATTTTCCAGCGTCTGGAGCGCGCCTACCCGAACGCCGGTATAACCCTCCGGTTTGCGAACCCGTGGGAATTGCTGGTCGCGGTTATCCTCTCCGCACAGTGCACCGATAAAAAGGTGAACGAGGTGACGGGAAAACTTTTTAGAAAATATCGCACGCTCGACGATTACATCCGCGCATCATACAGCGCACGCGCAAAAAAAGAATTTGAACAGATGATACGCCCAACCGGCTTCTATCGCGCAAAAGCAAAACACATTCTCGCGAGCGCAAAACTCGTGAAAGAAAAGTTTGGCGGAAAAGTTCCTAAGACCATGGAGGAGATGCTCACGCTCCGCGGCGTTGCGCGAAAAACCGCAAACGTGGTTTTGGGAAACGCGTACGGTGTCATCGAGGGAATCGCCGTGGACACGCACGTGGGCCGTCTCTCCCAGCGCCTCAAACTTTCCGAATCGCGCGACCCGAAAAAAATTGAACAAGACCTCATGCGATTGCTCCCCCAAAAAAATTGGTTCCGCACAACTTACCTCTTCATTGAACATGGCAGAAAAATCTGCACCGCCAAAGACCCGCGCTGCGATCTCTGCCCGCTACAAAAACTATGCCCGTCCGCGTTTCGGTTCCCGCGGTTTCGAAAAGATCATGGTTTTCCAGTTGCATTTTTGAAGAAAATATGATACAGATTATGCAGTTCATAAAAATACGTTCATAAGGAGTTGCGGCAATGACAGATCAATCAGAGAAGAAGTCTCATCTTAAAACAGTCTTTCTACTGGAACGTGCAAAACATGCTTTATCATTTGAAGAAGCAGCGGCAAAAATCAGAATATCGCCATCCTATCTTCGAGCAATAGAGACTGGCGAGAGAATCCCCAGTCCAAAAGTATGCGCGCGTATTTGCAGAGCTTACGGACTTGATCCCAGAGAATATATTGCCATTGCCTTAACTGAAAAATATGGGGAAGTGGTTGAATTTTTGCAATGTCAGGAAATGTTGAACCCCGTTTTATTACATATCATTCGAGAGATAGAAAAACTCCCCGATCAGAAACGAACACGTGTGATTGAAATAGTTATGGAAACAATCGCACTGGCGCGATCATAACAAGGAGAGCCGTTGAAAAACGCGCTCTTTTTCATTTTTCATGACTAAAAGTATTCTGTGGATAACTTTTCTTGACGTGTTTTCGCGTATCTGCGATAATAAGATCAGAAATTAGATGAACATAAATTTTCTGATTTCTCGTCTTGCAAGACAAAATTCTTTCGTTCTTTTCAGAAATTTATAACAGGCAACGAGTAACAAAGTGAAAACTGTTTCATTTTTTACGAGTGAACCTGTTATATGCCAATTTATTGGCATATTGTCAGTTAATTTCTTTCATACTAATTTCAGCTCTTTCAAAAAAATTCGCTTTATGATCACATAAAAGCGAAGAAGTTATCTCTTTTTTCTTCGGTATCATTGCCGCAAAACAGGTCCGTAGAGGTACGAATTTGTTTCGCGGCAGTGATACCACAAGTCGAGGCCACGTCAGTGGCCTCTCTCTTTTTTAAGAGCAAGATTTATTTACTAAAACGATTGACGATCGTCAATTGTTTTAGTAAATAAAAACGCCTCCGATTGAACAGAGGCGTTTGAAAAATCGGGGGTTGCATAATCACCTCTTCACATGAGCGCGTTCGCGATGTTTCGGCATCAGTTTTTTTACGTGCGGCGAAATCGTGATTTTCCCGTCTTTGACGCCAACCAGAATAGAATCGCCCGATACTATTTTTCCGGAAATAATCTCCTGCGCCAGCGGATCAAGGATCATGCTCTGGATCGCGCGCTTGAGCGGGCGCGCGCCGTAGTTTGCGTTATATCCCTTTTCCGCGATGAATTTTTTCACCTCGTCGGCAAACGCGATTGCAATCTCGCGGCTCTCCATGCGCTTGGCCACGCGGTCCAGCTGGATCTCAACGATCTTCTGAATCGTCGCGGGACTCAACGACGAGAAGAAAATGATCTCGTCGAGTCGGTTGAGAAACTCCGGACGAAAATTGCGCTCCAGCGCCTTGCGGATCCTTCCTTTCATATCCGACTCTTTGCGCTCGCGCGTATCCTCGTCAATCGTCATAAATCCGATCTGCCCCATCTCGTGTACGAACTCGCTGCCGACGTTGGACGTCATGACAATGATCGTGTTCTTAAAGTTTACCGCACGACCCTTGGCGTCTGTAAGCCGACCGTTGTCGAGAATCTGCAGGAGAATATTGAACACTTCCGGGTGCGCTTTCTCGATCTCGTCAAAGAGGATCACCGAATACGGGCGGTGCTTCACGAGTTCGGTCAGCTGTCCCCCTTCTTCGTAGCCGACATATCCCGGAGGCGAGCCGATGAATTTCGCCGCGGTGTGGCGCTCCATGTATTCCGACATGTCAATGCGGATGAGCGCTTTCTCGTCGCTGAACAAAAATCCGGCAAGGGCTTTTGCGAGTTCCGTTTTGCCGACACCGGTCGGCCCCAGAAACATGAATGATCCGATCGGATGATTTTCCTCACCTATGCCCGCGCGGGAACGCCGCACCGCAGACGCGATCCTGTCAATGGCTTCATCCTGGCCGATCACGCGCTTTTTCAGTTCGTCTTCCATCTTGATCAGACGCGATGCCTCAGTCTCGATGATCTTGGTGACGGGTATCCCCGTCCAGCGCGCGATTGCCGCCGCGATGTCCTCTTCGGTAACTTCGCCGCGCAGCAGATTTCGCGAATTTTGCAGTTGCACCAGGCGTTTTTCTGCGTCTTCCAGCCGCATCTCAAGCTGCGGGATTTTCCCGTACCTCAATTCGGCGACCTTGCCAAACTCGCCCGCTCGCTCCGCAATATCAGATCCCTGCCGCGCCTCATCCAGTTCTTTCTTGCACACGCGCACCTCATGGATCGTTTCTTTCTCCTTGGCCCATGTCTCCTCAAGCCCGCGGATGCTTTCCTGCAAATCTGCGATCTCTTTTTCGATCTTCTTGAAACGTTCTCTCTGCTTGCGATCGGACTCCTTTTTATCTCCCAAAAGACCCGCGCGTTCAATCTCGAGACGCATGATCTTTCTGCGCGTCTCATCAAGCTCCTTTGGCAAACTATCCATCTCAAGCCGCAGGGACGATGCTGCCTCATCCATGAGGTCAACCGCTTTGTCCGGCAAAAACCGATCCGTGATATATCGCGACGACAATTGCGCGGAAGACGCCAAAGCGGCATCGGTGATTTTCACGCCATGGTGCGCCTCATACTTGCGCTTCAGACCGCGCAAAATTGCGATGGTGTCTTCAACCGAGGGCTCATCCACAAGAATCGGCTGAAATCGCCTGGCCAAAGCGGGGTCGCGCTCGATATAACGCTGGTACTCGCGAAGCGTAGTGGCGCCGATTGCATGCAGCTCTCCACGCGCGAGCGCCGGCTTCAACATATTTGATGCATCGATCGCACCCTCCGCCGCACCCGCGCCGACAAGGGTATGCAGCTCGTCAATGAAAATAATATATTTACCGCCGCCCCGTTCAATCTCGCGCACGACCGCTTTGAGCCGGTCTTCAAATTCTCCGCGATATTTGGTTCCGGCAACGATGGCGGCAAGATCGATTGCGATCAATTCCTTCTCTTTCAGGCTTTCGGGCACATCGCCTGCCACGATCCGCTCCGCCAAACCCTCGGCAATCGCGGTCTTTCCCACGCCGGCCTCGCCGATCAGCACAGGATTATTTTTCGTGCGGCGGGATAGCACCTGCATGACGCGCCGTATCTCCTCATCCCTGCCGATCACCGGATCAAGCTTTTCCGCTTTTGCAAGGCGTGTCAGGTTGCGGGCATATTTTTCAAGCACATTATATTTCGTTTCCGGCTCCTGGTCTGTAATACGCTGGCCCCCGCGCAGTTCGGAAAGCGCTTTCAGAATCACCTCCTTGTGCAGACCCTCGCGAGTCAGTACGTCTTTTGCGCGGGACTGGATCTCCATGAGCGCCAAAAACAAGTGCTCGGTTGAGATAAATTCGTCTTTCAGCTGTGCCGCCTCGCGGTGCCCCTGCTCGATCACACGCGCAAGATCCTGCGTCAGATACACCTGCCCGAGCGGGGTCGAGACCATGCTCCCGCGCGGCATGGCATCAAGCGCTTCAAACATCCGGTCGGCGAATGCCGAGATGTCGATCTCAAGTTTCTCAAGAATAGCGTCAACCGTTCCCTCCTCCTGCAATACCAGGGCGATAAGCAAATGCAGCGCATCAATCTGCTGATGCGACCGCTCAAGCGCAAGATCATGCGCCTTTTTCAGGGCCTCCTGCGCCTTAATCGTAAATTGTTGAAACGGCGGAAATGCTGATGGGGGCATATTATTTCTACATTATCCACATTATACCAAAAAAATCTCAAGAAATCAAGAGTTGCTCTTGATGATTACTCCAAAACGCGGTTTCATTTCCGTTCCTCAAGGCGCACCTTCACGTCAAATTCCTTCTCGTCTCTGAAAATCCGCAGCGTTACTTCTTCTCCGACTTTATGCTTCTGGATGAGCGGGGCCAAAGGATGGTCTATGTCAATCCGCTCGCCTGAAAGCGCAAGAATAATGTCTCCCTCCTTGATTCCCGCAAGCTCTGCCGGAGATCCGCTTGCGACTCCCGGCTCGGTATCGCCCTTGGCGATCAGCGCTCCGTAATCCCGCTTGAGCGCGAATTTGTCCGCCAATTCCTTCGTCACTATGATATAGCGTACTCCGAGAAACGGATAGATAAAGCGGCCAAATGTTTTTACGTTTTCGAGATCCTGCTTCACTTTGTTGATCGGCAGCGCAAACCCGATGCTCTGTGCGCCGCTCGCAACGGCCGTGTTGATCCCGATCGCTTCGCCGCGGATATTGAGCAGGGGCCCTCCCGAGTTTCCCGGATTAATCGCGGCGTCGGTCTGGATCAACTCTTGCAATGCTTCCGGGCCGCCGGCGCCTCCTCGCGCTACGATTGAACGCTGCAATCCGGATACGACACCAACTGATACGGTGTTCCGAAACTCGCCGAGCGCGTTGCCGATCGCAATCACGGTCTGCCCGATTTTTATTTGGCTTGAGTCGCCCAAGCGCAGCGACGGGAAACTCGATCCGGCAACCCGAAGCACCGCCACATCCTGCACCGGATCGCGCGCAAGCACACGCGCCGCAAGCTTCTTGCCGTCGTTCATCAGTACCGTATACTCTGCCTCTTGGTCGGCAACCACGTGTTTATTGGTAATGATCAAACCGTCCGTCGAGACAAAGAACCCAGTCCCCGCGGATACGTCCTGTCTTCTCGTCCCCTTCTGGCGTAACTGCGGGATCTGAATGGAAGGACCTTGATCGCCGAAAAACTCCTTGAGTAACGGATCGTCTCCAAACGGGTCAACAAAGAATCGTTCGAGAATCGGCACGTCCTTTGACGCTACCACACTGACTACCGCCGGAGATGCGGCGGCAACCACCTTTTCAACCGTATCCTCAGGGCGCGCCGGGACAACCACATCATTTTTTATTTTTTCCGGAGTTGTCTGCGTGATCTTCTCAAGAAACGACGGCCTCTGGTACACGATGGTTGCGCCGGCTCCCGTCTCTGATCCGGCAATAAGCGGCCCAAACACGCTCAACGAAAGAATTGTCCCGACGATCGAGACCACAAAACTTAAAACCACGCTGAAAAGAATCAATTGTTGCGATGTTGGTTGATGTTCCATGATTGGTCGGATTGTTGGACAGATGGGTATACGGGAGAACATACAACGAGACATCCATGCATCCAACTATCTCGCATAATCTCGTTACATTGCTTCTATGCGGGTGATCCCCGGCACGCGCATTTTGAGCAACTCTTCAACGCCCCCTTTGAGCGTAAGCGCGCTCAATGGACAGCCGTCGCACATGCCCAACATTTTAACATATACCACGCTATTTTCAAGTTTAACAAACTCAATATCCCCAAGATGCCGCGCGAGCATAGGGCGGATCTCTCCGAGCGCTGCCTGGATTTTTTCCTGCATTATTTCGTGCTCCATCGTCGTATCACCTTCCCCAAAACATCGCGCGCGGGTATGAGACCAAAATCTCGACTCGACGATCCCCATGAAATCAAACTTCCAACTTCATATCCATCCTGCCGCGCGCCAAAGATTTTTTTTACAAAAATCTGCCCGCGATCCTTTGGGTTGACAAACACAATAAAATCCCCTGTTCGCGCAGGCATCAATGCGCTTGCCCAATATGCGCGACCTGGCGCCAACACTGGCCAGCAGCTCTCGCCGCGCACCCGTACCCGGAAGAGCGTGCGCCTACCAAAGTGTGTCAGTGATCGTCCGATACGCCTCATATCGCTCCGGAACCTTTTTTGCCTCATAAAAAATTTTCGCGATTACGTCTACTGCCTCCACCAATTTTTGCGCCGCATCCGCATTCACCTCCTGCTTATTTTTCGAGCACAATTTTACCGCATCCCAGACCAGCGCATGCAAATTCGGAAACTGCTCGAGGTGCTCCTGTTTGAAAAAATCGCTCCAGAGAATCAGCAATTCTTTTTTGCAAAGCTCGGCGTGCGCTTCTTTGACCGCAATCCTGCGAGCCATACTGTTGGCAAGCGCCTTCATCGCGGCAAGATCAAACGCCATGGGAAATCCCTCCGGCGGCTTTAACTCATTGATTTGCTGCGCCATCCGCACCACGGTACGCGCCGCAATCTTTGCCGATGTCGGATCATACACGCCGCAGGGTATGTCGCAGTGGGCGTCTGCCGTGATTTCGGGAAAAATATATGAAAAAGATTTTAGTAAGTTCATGATTGTTATGAGAAATTTTTAATTCGCAATTTTCATTAAATTTTCAATGCATCAAGTCATTGAAAATTGGAAATTGATACTTGAAAATTATCAAGGATATACTTGATTCCCCTCCTCGTCAAAAATCAAAATTGCTTGCGTGGGGCACGACTTTGCCGCGAGCAATATCGTCTCATCATCCGCGCCCTTGTCATTGTACACCACCGCCTTATTTTCCGAATCGAGCTCGAATACCCCTGGCGCTATCGCAATGCAGGACGCGGCTCCGATGCACAAATTCCGGTCAATAATAATCTTGCCGATCTTGAGGGTTTTTTTGGACGAAAGCTGATTTTCTTCTTGTGTCGGTTCCATCTCCTATATCCTACACCATCTTCTGAATCGCTTCAAGACCGAGCATCGCACACTTTATCCGAGCAGGCATAACCGCAA
>CAYVMH010000013.1:4602-12789 GCA_964452595.1 uncultured Candidatus Saccharibacteria bacterium | reverse complement strand
CAGCGCGCGCGCTGAATGAAAAAACTTGCTACGGGCACCAGTTCGCCCCACGAGAGCAACGCGCTACAGTGGGCGCAATGCGACCTGCCGCGAAGCGCCTCGCCATTGTTCCCCCGTATGATCACGACATTCAAAAAACTGCCTACCGCGAGCCCGAGGCAGAAAACGATGACGTATACGAGTGATTCGATCATGCTTAAAATGAGCCAATCAAATTATAAATCGGGACCAACACTGATGCGACCAAAATACCTACTCCGACGCCGAGAAGCACGATCATGATGGGCTCGATGAGCGCAACGAGATTCTCAACCAGCGAATCAACTTCTTTCTGGTAGAATCGCGCGATACTCCCAAGGATAAAATCAAGTCGCCCGGATGACTCGCCGATGCGGATCATCTGGGTTACCAGAATCGGCACATCAGGACTTCGCGCAAGCGCGGCCGATATGGTGTTGCCTCCCTTGACCGACTCTACCGCGTTTTGGATGACTTCCTGAAAAACAACGTTCCCAACCACGTCGCTCGTGATGGTAAGACTGCGGATGATGGGAATGCCGCCGACAAGAAGCGTCCGGAGGTTGTCGGCGAATCGCGTCATGTAGAGCTTTTGATATAACTCGCCAAATATGGGAATTTTGAGCTGTAGCTCGTCCGCGAACTTTCTGCCCTTTGGCGTGCCTATCCATCGCCACGCGGCGATGACGCCGCCAACGAGCGCTATCAGCAGAATCACGCCCCACTGGCGCAGGAAAAGGGACAGTGCGATGATCGCTTTGGTATAAAAAGGGATGGGAACGTTGCTTTGTTCAAAGATGGCCGTGAGACGCGGCATAATGATCGTGAGCATCAAGATCATAACGATAATAAAGGTACAGAAAACGAATACAGGATAGATCATGGCGTTGCGCGCTTTGGTCGTAAGATAATAGGAGCGCTCGAGGTGATCGGCGAGGTAAAGGAACACCTCCTGCAGTTTTCCCGATTCCTCGGCCGCGCGAACCAAGTTGACGTAAAACGATGAGAAGATTTCGGGGTGTTTGGCGAATGCCTGGGACAGGGCAAGGCCTCCGTTGATGTCGTCAATTATCGCGGCGAGCGCCAAACGCAGCTTGGGCTTGGAAGTGTCGCTTGGAAGCGTTTGCAATGCCTGTATGATGGGAATCTGTGCCTCAAACAGCGTCGCGAGCTGCCGCGAGAGAATCACCACGTCTTTTTGCTTAATCCGTCCACCCAAGCTGATCTCTAAAAGAGACTTTTCCGCCTGCGCATGGATGGCAATGACCGTAAGATCGTTGCGGTGCAACGCGTCAAGAGCCGCCTCCTGTGAAGAGGTCTCGATGATCCCCGAACGTGTCTCACCCGTCTTGGTGCGGGCTTTATATTGGAATGAGGGCATGAATCTGGAAAGCCGGAATCTGGAGGATGGATGCTGGAGATTCATTTTTCCAGTATCCAGTTTCTGGATTCCAGACTTAGTCTGGAAAGCATCAACTCTCTCTCATAATTGACTGAATTTCGCTCGGATTGGTCGAGTAGAGCAGGGCGTTTTCCAAAGAGATCTCTCCGCGCCTGATCAGATCCACCAAAGAATGATTGAGGCTGATCATGCCCTGTTCTGAACTGGTCTCGATGACCATGTTCAGTTCGTGGCTCTTATTTTCTCGGATCAGATTGCGCACCGCGGTATTTGCCATCATGACTTCAACGGCAGGAACGAGACCTCCGTTGATGCGCGGAATCAGACGCTGGGACACGATGCCGATTAGGGTGGAGGCGAGTTGCGCGCGAATCTGGCTCTGTTGGTTTGGCTCAAAGATATCAATGATGCGGTCAATGGTTTGTGACGCATTATTGGTATGCAGAGTGGAGACGATGAGATGTCCGGTCTCAGCCGCGGTCACGGCCGTGCTGACTGTCTCGACATCGCGCATCTCGCCAACCATGGCCACGTCCACGTCTTCGCGGAACATGGATTTGAGGGCCCGGTGAAAGTTGAGCGTGTCGGAACCTACCTCGCGCTGGTCAATGGTTGCGCGATCAGAGGTGAATAGATATTCGATCGGATCCTCGATGGTGATGATGTGATCGGCGCGGCTGTGATTGATATAATCAATAAGCGCTGCGAGTGTGGTAGATTTGCCGTGCCCGGTCGGGCCGGTCACCAAAAGAAACCCTTGAGTAAATGCGGCAAACGACTCAATGATGGGAGGGAGTTGCAGCTCTTCAAAGGTGCGAATCTTCGTGGGGATGAGCCGGAGCGCCGCGCCGATAAATCCGCGCTGGAAAAAAGCATTGACGCGAAACCTGGCCCGATCGCGGAAATCGTACGAGAGGTCAATCTCTTTTTCTTTGGTGAATCGTTCCTGCTGCTCTTCGTTCAGGATCGTGAAGACGAATGCGCGGGCCATATCGGGCGTCATGATGTCGTATTGCAGGATCGGCATGAGCGCGCCGTCTATGCGCATGGTCGGATGCCTGCCCACGGAAATATGCAGATCAGAAGCGTCTTGCTTGATTACCGCGGAGAGCAGGTCTTCGAACATCTGTTGCGCGGCGTGCGGATTTGTCATACAAAAATTATTGAGCCAGTACCTCTTTTACTTTTGCGGAAACCTCGCTTGGGGTGAAATGCGCTTTGATGATATAGCCGTCTGCTCCGAGCTTCATGCCGCGTTCGATGTCTTCCCGTTGTCCGAAATTGGTGAGGAAGATGATTTTTGGATGGCCGAGAGACGCGTCGCCGCGCAATTTCTGCAGGACGTCGAATCCGTCAATGCCCGGCATGACCACGTCAAGCAAAATGACGTCCGGCTTCATTTTTGCGGCGCGCTCCATCCCGATTTTGCCGTCGTTTGCCGCTTCAATCTCAAATCCCTCTCCCTTAAATTTAAGCACGTACATATCGGCGATGAACGGATCGTCGTCAATGATCAGTATTTTCTTGCGCGTCGGATTATTCATAGTTATGTAAAGTATACCATAGACGGATTTTCTACACCACCTCCAGCAAGTCGTCAAAGCCGATAGCGCCCTCCAAAACCTTTAAGACGCCGTCCTGGCGCAGGGTGAGCATCTCCTGGCGCCGAGCCTCCGTGAGGATGTTCGCCTCTGATGCTTCAGCAAGAATGATCTGTTCAAGCTGCGGGGTCATGGAGAGCACTTCAAAGACGCCGATTCGGCCCCGTCTGCCTTTGGGGCAGGTGGGGCTGACTTGGCTCTGATAAATGAATTCGGGGAGTTTGGCGAGCGTCTGCTGCTTGATCGAGTCGGGCATGGTATCAATCTCGCGCATGATTGCGTCGCGGATCGAGCCCTCAAGCGGTATTTTTTTGCGCGAATCAGGGCATAATTTGCGGACCAAGCGCTGTCCGATCGCAAGAATCAGGGTCGGGGTGATGAGAAATGGATCAACGCCCATATCAATCAGGCGCGGAATAACGCCAATCGCGTTATTGGTGTGGAGAGTGGAGAGTACCAGGTGGCCGGTAAGAGCCGCATGGATCGCAAGCGTTGCCGTCTCTTTATCACGGATCTCGCCGACCATGATGACGTCCGGATCCTGACGTAGGATATGGCGCAATCCAAGAGCAAAGTCATAGCCGATCTCGGGCTGGACCTGGGATTGGTTCACTCCCTGGATATAATATTCGATCGGATCTTCCAGACTGACGATATTGACGCGCTCTTCGTTGAGAATCTGCAGCAGTGAGTAGAGCGTGGTTGATTTGCCCGATCCGGTAGGGCCGGTGATCAGGATGAGCCCGTACGGGTGTTTGATGGATTGCTCAGTAAGCGTGAGATTTCTGCCGGAGAAGCCGAGTCCTTTCAGATCGCTGATGCCTGCGGCCGGATCAAGAATCCGGATCACTACTTTTTCCTTGAAGGCGGTGGGAAACGTAGACACGCGGAAGTCAACGTCGCGCTCCTTAACCTCGGCATGGAACCTACCGTCCTGCGGGACGCGCGTCTCGTCAATCTTGAGATTGGTCATAACCTTGATGCGGCTCACGAGCGCTGCATGCACTTCGGGCGGCAGGATAATACTCGTATGGAGTACGCCGTCAACGCGAAAACGGACGCGCACGCTGTCCCTGCCGGGTTCGATATGGATATCGGATGCGCGGCCCTCCACCGCATGGCGGATGATGACTGTCACGATTTTGGTGATCGGCGCATCTTCAATCGTGATATTTGGACCAACATAGTCCCCCGAGCCTGTGAGCAGGGATTCAGGAGCTTCTTTTTGGAATTCCCCGAGCGCCCGAGTTACTTCTCCGGAAAGTCCCCGATACTCCTGCATCACGGTTCGAAAATCCGTAGGCGTGATGATAAAAATCCGCGTGGGAAGCCCGACGCGCGAGGAGATGAACTTTGTCGCATCTTGAGATGCGGGATCTTCCGGATGCAGCATCCCGATGTCGATATACCCATCGTTCCTCCCCATGGGGACCATTTTGTAGAAGTTTGCCGAGTCTTCGAGCATATCGCGCAACGCATCCTCCGGAATTTCATTGCCTCGGAAATATTTGGTGGGAAATCCGGTCAGTTCGCTTTTCGCCTCGGCAACTTCTTCTTCCGAGATGCCGCGCTGGTACAACAGATCTTCAAGCGGGACTTTTTTGTCCAAGGCTTCTTTCCGGAGCTCTCCCGCTTCGGTCAGACCGATCAGTCCTTTGGTAATGAGAATGTCGAGAAGAGTTTGTGCCATGCGTCAAAAGGGCAAAAACGGGTTTGTTCTGCCGGATGTTGTAGTGGTAGTCGCACCAATACTTTGCGTGGGAACTCGTGACGGTTCGAGAGCCTGCAGGAAAGGATTTTTCAGGATGCTCGTATCAATCTGCAGGTCTTTGAGCCGCCGCAGGTCGGTGAGTTCCTGCTCAATGCGCTGCACGTCCGGATTCGACGAAATGATACCTTGTCCCGTGGCCGCGCTCTCATCGGGCAAGGACTGGAAATAGAAAAACCAAAGGCCGGCGCCTCCGAATACGAGAATGACCACGATGATACTAAGCGTCTGGCGGCTCATTGATAGTGGGTGATTATATTCAGAGAAAACATGAAAGAATTATCCTGCGCGGCGACGTTTAGGGCAGGAATGTCGGTGAGGCGTTCAAAGCGCTCAAGCCGCCCGACAAATTTTTTGAGCGCCTCATACGATCCGGTAACGCTGATGCCAACCGGTAGATCTTTTACGGCAAGTGTCTGGGCCTGCGGCGGCTGGCCAAGATTCAGCATTCGCGGTGGTCGCGGTGCGGATATTGCCGCGTCCGGGTCCTCCGGTTGCGTTGCGGAAGAAGGAAGTTGGGACGATCTTTGTCCCGCTTCGGAAGGAGACGACGCTGGCGGGCTGATATCGGCTTTGGTAAAGGTAAGCGCAACCCCGCTCTCCTGGGCCAGATGCTGGAGCGCAATCAAGTATTCAAGGGACTGCACTCTCTTGGGGATCAACGCTTCAAGTTTTTGCAAGTCATCTTTTGAGACGAGATTCAGTTTTGCGATAAGCGTATCGCGATTCTGGATCAGTTCGTCGAACTCGGCAGAAAGCGCGCGTATATGTTCGGTCTGGGCGCGGATCTCCTGAAACCGGCTCCATGCGGGCTTGAGGTAAAAAATTCCGATGAGGAGCGCCCCGATGAGAAGCAATGATGGAATTCCGTAGCGGAACATGATAGGTATTTAGGTTGGTATGGTGCGGGTGACTTACGGGGATACCTGTAAAAATGCCGGCTTGAGGATGACGGTGGTGTTGAAGCCGACATGCCCGGTTTCCTTCGTGAAAGACAATCCTCCAAAATCTACTTTTTCGATATCGGGATTCTGTTGAAAGAGCGCGATTTGTTGGTTGAGCGAAACCAACGAATCTGCCGTGCCTGTCAGTGTCAGTTTGCGCTGGGCGCCGTCAAAGCCGAACGTGCTGAATGAGACGCGCGGATGCGTATGCTGTTCCACCCATGTAAATGTCCGGGAGGGAAACGCGTGCTTCTGGATCAGCGACTGCATGGTCTTGAAGCGGGCTTCCAGAGAAAAAATCTTCTGCACCAGTTCGGGCCGCAACTCCTGCCGTTTCTGATCAATCTGGGCGAGGATCTCCTGTTTGGCGCCCTCTTGAGCGCGGTTGAGAAAAATGAGCCCGCCGTATGATGTAAGCACAAGTAAAAATATGAGAAAACTCACATAAAACAACCATCCATTCGAGTTGCGGCTTCGGATCGCTTCAAGCGTGGGGGCTGGAGCCGGATTTGCATATGCGACTTGATCGGGCATAGAAGAATCAAGGTTACTTGATGGTAGCCAATGCTTTCTGTCCGATAGATTTTATCATCGGTTGAAACACTTTTGACGCATTGAGAATTTCAATACCAATCACCCGGCCATTCTCATCCAGTTCGGCGCCAATCCCAGGCGCCACTTCTACGTATTCTTCCTCAATACCCTTCATGCCGATGTAGAATACGTCGCTTTCCCGATCATAGTGAACAAGTTTTTTTGCTTTTATATTTTTCATGATATTGGATGCCATCTGCCTGACTTTACACGATTAATCTTTTGATCCGGTTTGAGCGGGTGAATGCTTATGAGCAACGCACAATTTCGATCTTCCTCGTATATCAACGCGAAATCGCGCAACTTTTGTTTATGTCTTATCCGCCGTATCGCGATTAGCTTCTTTGTTACTCAATCAAAGTACCTCTCCTTTGATGTCTCATATATAGTTGTGGGCAAATCATACGGGATAGCTCTTAATCGCAGCCGCAGATCCAAATGTCGAGTATATCGAATCTCTTTCATAGTTTTTATCTGGACGTCAATTCGTAGAGTGCGAGGCCAATGGCGACTGAAAATGATGGGCTGATTTCCTGGAGCATGGGCTGGATAAAGGGCGGGGTAACCACGCGGCTAAACGGGTTGCCTCGGGTCACTTCCGTGCCAAAGTGGGTTGCGGCAAGTTCGACCAGGCCTTTGAGCTGCGAACCCCCTCCGGTAAGGTCTGCTTTCTGAATCTTACGGGCTGCTTTGTGGTTGTACATCCGCATTGCGTGGTTTACTTCCGTGAGCAGCGAGGTTACGAGCGGCGTCATGACCGACGCGATCTCGCGCTCCTCGATGCGCTCGCTCAAGCCCATCTCGCGCTTCACGGCCTCGGCCCGCTCTTCGTTGAGGCCAAGTCCGCGCTCAATGGCGCGGGTGAGCTCCTGGGAGCCATGATTGAAACTGTGAGAGAGCCGAACAACGCCGCGATCCGCGACCACAAGGTTTGTCGAGCGGTGTCCCATGTTGATTACCGCGGTGGTTGTAGGATCGCGTCCGATAAGCGAGCGCACCACGCTGAACGTCTCTATCTCGATCGCGCGCGGGCGGATGCCGGTCTCCTCCGCGATACGCCTAAACTTTTCAACCACTTCTTTGGGAACCGCAATGAGCAACACCTCTATGGTATCACTCGCGGCTTCATTGTCCAAGATCATCCAGGCAAGCGTCACCTCGGAGAGCGGGATCGGCACGTATTTACGCGCCTCAAGCGGTACGGCATTGTTGATTTCTTTCAGGGACATTTTGGGAAGCGGGATGGTAACGGTAAAGCCCGATGTTGCCGGAACCGCAAGCACCGCGTCACGCGCCGTGACTTTAGATTCCCGGAGCACGTCCTTGAGCAGCGTTGCAATGTCCTTGTCAAGAAAGCGCAAAAACCCGCTTCCCACGCCAGTGCTGCTCTTTAGGTATCCTGCATTCAAAAGCTCGCCATACGTTTCAAGAATCGCGCGCTCGGATTCGTACCGCAATTGTACCACTTTGGTTGAATAGGCGCCAATATCAATCCCCACCACCCGCGATGGCTTGTCGCTCAAAAACCCAAAATTCAACCCCGGCGGCACTATTTTTTTGAGGAATGGAATGTCCATTGCCTCCAGTGTACCGCATTTTGACAAGAAAGGCGAGAAAATCCTCTCCCCTCCGAATGGTTATCCACACTACACTGTCCATTGCGCAATCGGGGGGGGGCGTTATGATGACAATTATCGGGTTCCTGCATGTAACTATGATAACCCAGTTTGGTCTATGGGTCCCAATGGAAATCGTGATACCTCGTGGGGGACCGGTCCTCCGACTATCTTTGTCGGCGATGATGTTGGGTTAATTATTGAGGCTCCTCAATGTTAGATAATATCAAAGTCAAAAATCTCC
>CAYVMH010000013.1:0-4502 GCA_964452595.1 uncultured Candidatus Saccharibacteria bacterium | reverse complement strand
CCGCACCAGTGAATCGCCTTCAAGGTAATAAATGAGGATATTTGTATCAAGGGTATACATGAAAAAGGATGCTATGCTCTTGATCCTCGTCTTGTCTCATATGTTTTTCTCACCTTGCGCTGATATGCAATCGGATCAAATCGTCTATGCGCCCACATCCCAAATGTTTCATCAAGAATCCGCTTCAACTCGTCCGTTGAATATATGATATTGCTTTTCGCGTTTCTCGTGATCGGTTGTACCGTAAGTGTTTTCATGGAGCGAGTATATCATGACAAGAGGCTGCATACAAGCCCCAATCCTTCTTGAATACTTATCCACACCATACTTTCTCTTGCGCAATCAGGGGGGCGTTATGATGGACAACATATGGATCTCCTCCAAGATGGAGTACATACCAGAAATTGAGTTGTTGATCAAAATCAAAAATCTCCTCATCGAGGGGAGATTACAAGAATCGCTTGAGAAATTCCTGGGGGATCAGTATGGGAAATGGAGTAGTTTTGATGACCTCTTTCCGAAGAAAGTCGCGCGTGTTCCACGTTACCAATGCGTCCGGTTTTGTTTTGAGCGCGCTCGCCAAAATCGGGGCATCGCTTGTGGGTAATATCTGATATGCCTTGCGAATCATATGTAAGGAGATATCAGGGGCAAGTTCCGGCGGGATAGCCAGAAAAGCGCCCCATGCATCATGAAGCAACGGAAACTTGGCGACAATATTTCTCTCGGCTTCTTCAATGACTTGCCGCGAGATAACGGGGATCAGACGTTTAGAAAAACATGCGGCTATAATCACTCCTGCAGCACCGGATGGCGAGTTGATTCCGGCAAGAAGGGCGCTGGTGTCAACGAATACGCGCAATCTTTTTTCCATATTGTTCGCGCCAGATGGAATTGCGGGTCTCGCGCACTGCGTCCACAATAGCTTTCTCCTGATAACGCGACGCGCCACGGAGTTTTTGAGGAATCATCGCATACGCCTCTTTTTTGAGACGCTGAAACTCTTTCTCAAGCCGAACAAGTTTATTGTAGATACGAGTCGATGTAATGGTATTTGGAGTCACGAATACAGTATATCAAGGGCTGGATATATGGTCAATAGCATTTTGACACCACCAACCAGAGAAGACATACTGAAAACATGAAGTGGTTCTCGATGCTCAGGGCGCACATACTTGATCTGTTATTTCCGCCGCAGTGTTGCGGATGCGGCAGGATCGGGACGATCCTTTGCGCCGCGTGCGCCGATGCGCTTGTGCGGATCCCGCCGCAGTGTTTTGTCTGTCATGCGTGGGTGCCGGGTACGGACATTGCTCCACCAGGGCGCACGTGCGTGAGATGCCGTCCTCACTCGGCGGTGTACGCGTTTCTCTCACCGTTCTCGTACCGGCAGGACACGATGCGCGAACTGGTGCATGCGCTCAAATACGGACGATGTCGAGAAGCGGCCGCGCTGTGTGCGGATATGCTTACGTCTCATCTTACCGCAATGCGCATCGTTTTCCCCAGAGATGCGGCGCTTGTCCCCGTTCCCCTGCATAAAACCCGGGAGCGGGAGCGCGGGTTTAATCAGTCTTTTTTAATTGCAAGGGTTCTTGGAGAGAAGCTCGGTATCGGGGTCAGGCAGGACGTGTTGCGAAAAGTGAAAAAAACCATCCCGCAAATGGAATTATTCCGCGAAGAGCGGCTGAAAAATCTAGCAGGCACATTCGTGGTTCGCGATTCTGTGCCTATATGCGGAAAAACAGTCGTGCTCGTAGATGACGTTAAAACAACAGGCGCCACGCTGGAGGAAGCCGCGTGCGTACTCAAACAATCCGGAGTACAACACATATGGGCGATCACGGTTGCGCACTAGTAGAGTCACTCATTCGTGACCCGCATGATCTCCTCGAGGGTGGTCACGTGCTGGGCGGCGCGGATGAAGCCCTCTTCAAGCATGGTAATCATACCTTCCTCGCGCGCCTGTTTTTCTATATCGTCGGACGTGGCGTTTTTCATCATGAGTTCGCGGATCGTCTCGCTCATCGCGAGCACCTCGTGGATACCAATCCTTCCCTTATAGCCGTCCGGCGCCCCCGGCGAGGGCCTGGGCCGCGCCCACTCGATATCGCCCAGAGCGGTGCCCTCGGGGATCGCTTTCTCGCGGATCAGCATGAGCGCCATGCGGTCAAGGTCTATGCTTTTTTTGAGTTCCTGGATTTCGGTTTTGGTGAGCTTGTAAACTTCGGGTTCGCCCGCGATGCGGCGCACCAGGCGCTGGGAGATAATGGCGGTCACGGTGGATGCGATCAGAAACGGCTCGATCTTCATGTCAAAGAGCCGCGGAAGCGCGCCGGCCGCGGAATTGGTGTGCAGGGTAGAGAGCACCAGGTGGCCGGTGAGCGCGGCGTTGATCGCGAGGGCCGCGGTTTCATTGTCGCGGATCTCCCCAACCATGATCACGTTGGGATCCTGGCGCAAGAGCGAGCGCAGGCCGGATGCGAAAGAAAGCCCAATGTCCGGGCGTACTTGTGTCTGATTGACGCGCGGCATCCGATATTCAATCGGGTCCTCCACGGTCGAGATGTTGACTTGGGGACTGTTGAGCATTTCAAGCACGGTGTAGAGTGTAGTGGTCTTGCCGGATCCGGTCGGGCCGGTCGCAAGAATAATGCCGGTGGGCCGCCGGATCGCGCGCTCCACGCGCTCCAGGTTGGTACCTAAAAAACCGAGCTCTTCAAGGGAAAAAGTTTTGGTATTTTCAGGCAGGAGCCGCATCACGATCTTTTCCCCGTCAAATACGGGCAATACCGATATGCGAAATGAAATCCTGTAGTCTTCATGTTCAATCTTGAACCGTCCGTCCTGCGGCAGCCGGTGTTCGTCGAGCTTGAGGTTTGCCATGACCTTGATGCGCGCGACCAATCCCTGGGAGATCCGCTTAGGCAGAGTCATGGTATCATGGAGAATGCCGTCAATGCGATAGCGCACAATCACTTCTTTCTCGGTTGGCTCAATGTGAATATCCGATGCGCTCTGCAGAATCGCGTGGCGCAGGAGCGTATCTACGATCCGGATGACCGGCAGGTCTTCGGCGAGTTTTTTGAGATCTTCAGCCTCTGTCGTCTCCGTACTTCCCTCTTGTGCGACCGCAAGCGCAGTCTCGGAGTCGCGTTTGATGAGTTCGCCAAACTCGGCCTCCAGACTTTTTTGATACTGGCGCAGCACGTGCTGAATGGACTCTGCGGTGGTGAGCCGTGGCAGGATTCGCAGCCCCTCCTTCTTTCTGATAAACTCAATGGTCTGCAAATCGTCCGGATCAAGCATGGCGACCTCGAGATCTTTACCGCGCTTCTGGAACGCGACAATGTTGTGTTTTTTCGCGATCGGCTCCGGGATCATATGGAGAATGCCCGGCTCAATAGTCTCGCGCATCAGGTCTACAAAAGGAATCCCAAGTATATATGCTTCAAGCCGGTGTAGCTGGTCCTCTTTGATGCGTCCGCTGTTGAGAAGGACATCCCGCAATGGCTTTTTGGCTGCTCCAGCTTCTTTTTCCGCATGTGCAAGATCCTGTGGGCTGACAAGCCCGGAGTCGGCGATGAACGCCCTGAGTTGTGGTTCGTCTATGCGCATAAACGGAATGCCAAAGTTGAAAAACAAAAGCCGAAAGCGAGACATTGGTATGCAAGCTTTGGGCGTCTGCCTTTTGCCTTTTAGCTACCCAGTGCCCGTCCTACCTTCTCTGCTATCTCTTCAAGCTGGTAGTTGGTCTTGACCAAAAACGTCTGAGCGCCAAGGCCGAGGGCGCGTTCGATATTGACGCTGTCCTCGAGGTTGGTGAGCACGATCACAGGGATGGACGCGATCGCCGGATCCTCTTTCATCTCCTGCAAGAACGCAAAACCGTCTTTCTTGGGAAGGATGATGTCGAGCACAATCAGGTCGGGTTTTTCGTTCTGCGCCGCGCGCAGGCCAGCTTCTCCGTCAAATGCGGAATTCGTAACATAGTGATGCTTTTCAAGCACCTGTACCAATGCCTTCTGGAGAGAACGGTCGTCCTCGACGATAAGGATTTTTTTTGTCATATGATATAAAAATTTCTAAATATAGCGCTTGCCCAGCACCTTGGTGATGCGCTCAATGATCTCATCAAGCACGAAATGCGCCTTGATGAGATAGTCGTCCGCTCCCAGCTGCTGGATGCGTTCAATCGTCTGCTTCTCCCCGACATTGGAGAGCACGATTACAGGGATGTCTTTGATGCGCTCGTCGCGCCGTACGGCCTCCAGCACCTGGAGTCCGTTCACATCGGACATCATCAGGTCAAGGAGCATCAGAATTGGCTGGTTGTTTTTGAGAAAATCAAGAGCCTCTTGGCCGTTGGTTGCTTCATGCAGTTCAAAACCTTCATGCCGCAGCTTGTCGCACAGCAGCTTTCGCAGAAATGAATCATCCTCGACCACCAATACGACTCCGCGACTTTTATGTTCCATATTCATTATTATACCACATCCTCG
>CAYVMH010000012.1:1245-12842 GCA_964452595.1 uncultured Candidatus Saccharibacteria bacterium | reverse complement strand
CAAGGTCTATTTTGAAACATGGGCATCAAAGGAAAGCGGGGATTGGAGTATTGACTGAAAATTATTTTTATGGTTGAATATCCCTATTATCATAGAACCTTCAAAAGAGAGGAGCGAAGAAATGGCGCATAATCATATTTGTCCTGAATGCGGGAAAGAATTTGTGCATGACGAACCATTATGTGACACACATATGGTAGATCTGGGATGCGATACGTGTAATTCAGCAGTCTTTGATATGGTGCGTTTTGTGATTAGGGAATTTTTTGGCGGGCCGAACGGACCGCGGAAGAAGCAGGCTTCTCACAGTCACCACTGCACGGATTGCGGCAAGAAATGGAGTTGCCCTCGTACACTCTCTAAAAAATCTAAAAAAAAGGCGGGATGTATGGAATACTTCTTAAACCCTCGAGAGTTGATTGAGCAAAAAGGTTGCAGAAGTTGTATGGACTTTACGCTCGTAGATTCAGAGGAGGTATGTCCAAATTGTGGCGAGAATAAACGTGATGCCATTGTGCTTCTTGGCGAGGCAGAGGGTAAATTGATGAATGCGTGTAGAACGTGCGGCTTCCGTTTTTCTGAAAAAAGAAATACCCATTAAGCGATTTTTATCTATTCCTCTCATTCCTCACAAAAAAGTAGGTGCCGAGGGCGAGGAAGACGCTAAAAAATATCGTGATGACCAAGAGATTTATGACCGTGCCGTGGAGCACGGTTTTTGCATACTCGGGGGCGCCGGCATAATGGCGTCTGCCCTTTAATTTTTTTGTTTGTATCAATGGCATGTGGTCTGCTACACTTAACAACGAATGGCGGACGTACACAAATCGCGCGTGTTCCTTTGGATATTGTTGTCATGTATGGCCGGAGTCGGGCTCCGGTCGTTTGTGGCAACCCCGTATGTCGCGGTATGTGCCGGGCTGCTTGTAGGATGCGCGGTATTCACGCTCGGGGTTTCCGGGCAAAACCGCAGCCGGATAATATATGGCGTCATCATCGCGAGTTTCTTCATGGGTATGTTGCGCTTTGATGCGGCGGCGCGCCCGAACCCCGATGTCGCATCGCTGATTGGTACTTCGACAACGGTGCGCGGCGTCGTGTGGCTCGAACCAACATTCGGCCCGCAAAGCCAGACATTGCATGTGCGCGTTTTATCGGTGGATAATCTTGGTATAGCCGCACCGTTCATGGTGCGCGCGGTCAATAAGAGGCATCCCGTATATGAAATAGGCGAAGAACTCATCCTCTCCGGCCGGATCACAGATCCGACGGATGATGCGAATTTCCGAAACAATACGCCCGCGCAGCCGCCGGTCATGCTTTTCCCGCGCATTGAAACAGCCAATGTCCAAAACCGGCGGCCGATCATGCATGCGCTCGTACGCTTCAAGCAGACATTTGGGAAAAGTATTGACGCGGCGCTGCCCGAACCCCACGGGGCTTTCTTGAAAGGACTGCTGCTCGGCGAGCGCACATCCCTGCCCGCAGACCTTCTTGAGAGCTTTAAGGAAACAGGCACCGCTCATATAGTGGCGCTCTCCGGTTACAACATCACGATTATAGGACGATCCCTCGCCTGGATTCTCATGATGCTGACCATCCCATTCTATGCGTCCTTTTGGGTGGCATGCTCGGCGATGGCGCTCTTTGTGCTGATGACCGGCGCCTCCGCTTCTGCCGTGCGCGCCGGCATTATTGCCGTACTCGCACTCATCGCATATCGGGAGGGCAGGCCCTACCAGATGACCAATGCGCTTGCGTTCGCAGGCGCGGCCATGCTTGTATTTGATCCGACGCTGCTGCGCTTTGATGTCGGATTTCAATTGTCGTTTCTTGCAACGATGGGACTGGTCTATCTCGCGCCCCTGCTTGAGCCGAGAATTGAACACGCGTCTGATCGTCTGAAAAGATTCGTGGGCGTGCGGCCCGTATCCCGCGCGCTTTGGCATGGCAACAGCGAAACAACCCCGCGAGTTTTCCTCACGGTAAAACGTCTGTTCATTGAAACCTTATCGGCCGAACTTGCCGTACTGCCGCTCCTGGTCTATCTTTTTGGATATCTCTCGCTCATCAGTCCGTTTGCAAATATCGCCGTGCTCATTGCCGTGCCGTATGCCATGGGAACGGGTTTCTTCACCGGTCTCGCGGGATTTTTCTCGTCTGTCCTGGGAAGCATAGTCGGCGTCGCAAGCTGGATTTTGCTGGAATACATTATGGATGCGGTCAAGGTCTTTGCCTCATTTCCGTATGCGACGGTTGAGCTTGGGAGAAGCGGAGTATCGCTGATCCTGCTCATATACGGCGCGGCCGCATGGAGGATATATCGAAAAACACTCTGACATGAAGATCCTGCGTACATATGGAACTACGTATTTCATGGCGCTTCTCGCGATCATCACGGGCGTGGTGTGGTACGCTGTCTTTACTCTTGAGAACGGTCGCGATCTTCGCATGGTTGTATTTGATGTCGGGCAGGGGGACAGCATTTTTATTGAGGCGCCCAACGGCAATCAAGTATTGATTGACGGAGGACCATCCAACGCGGTACTGGGAAAACTCGGCGGCGCGATGCCGTTTTGGGATCGCTCCATTGATCTTGTCGTGCTCACGCATCCGCATGCGGATCATATCATGGGGCTGGTCGAGGTGCTGAAGCGCTACGATGTGGGCATGGTGATCGAGTCGGGTGTGAATTACTCAACGGCGGAGTATCGCGCATGGCGTACCCTGCTTGAACAAAAACATATTCCGATCATGATCGCGCGCGCGGGGCAGAAAGCGCATCTTGCGTCAGACATCAAACTTACTATCTTGACCCCGTTTGAATCTTTTGTGGAAAAGTCGCCGAGCAACGTACATGATGCCATGGTCGTATCAAAGCTGGTCTATGCGTCTTCATCCGCGCTGCTCACCGGGGACGCAGAAAAATATCTTGAGTACCGCCTACTGCTTTCCGGCGCGGATCTTAAAGCGGATATTCTGAAAGTGGGGCATCACGGATCAAAAACATCAACAACTGAAGATTTTGTTACCGCGGTCGCGCCAAAGTATGCCGTCATTTCCGTTGGCCGAAAAAACCGCTATGGCCACCCGATACAGCAGACGCTCGACACGCTCGCAAAATTCAACATCAAAATTTTTCGCACCGACCAGGATGGCGATGTAGAATTTGTGAGTGATGGAAGCAGATTTGAAAAAGTACCATAACAAAGTAGGCATGAGGCAGGCCCTCATGTATCGGCTGTGATGAATCTGGAGTTCATACTTATCCGCGATCGCGGATAAGTATGAACTCACAATTTGTCCGCATTTTCTTGCGTTGACCCTCTCTATACGATACGGCATCGTATGATGAAAAACATATATCACAACCAGCTTCGGCGCGTCGTGGATTGATGGAGAAGGGAATGTGCTGGAGTAGAAAACGAAAGTATCGGATGCGATCTTGCTTTTTTTTCAAACACCTGCTACATTCTCTACATCATGAATAGCGAAAATAAAAAGGGATTGTCGTTTCCTGTTTTCAAAACAAAGATTCCCGGAGACACGTTGAAATTTTCTCTTGAAGATCCGGTGGAGCGCCGGAAATATTTTGCTCACAAGGCAGGGTCCGAGATTGAGAAACTGCGCGAATATCTGCGGGGCGGCACGTTTGTCGGGTTTTTGCTCGGCAAAAAAAATTCGGGCAAGGGCACGTACTCCAAACTGTTCATGGAGGCGGTCGGCAAAGAGCGGGTGGCGCATATTTCGGTGGGGGACATTGTGCGAAGCGTGCATGCCGATCTTAGCGATGAGACAAAGAAAAAAGACCTTGTTGCGTTTCTGGGAGAACGATACCGCGGATTCATTCCCATAGACCAGATTTTCGATATCATTGAGGGTCGCGATACAAAAACGCTTTTGCCTACGGAAGTTATTTTGGCGCTTGTGGAGCGCGAAGTCACCCGTCTTGGAAGAAAAGCGGTGTTCATTGACGGGTTTCCTCGCGAGATGAGCCAGATTTCCGCGGCGCTCTATTTCCGATCAATTATGGGCTACCGCGACGACCCGGACTTTTTCGCGTTTATTGACGTGCCCAATACCGTTATGGATGCTCGCATGAAGACGCGCGTGATTTGCCCCAAGTGCCAGACACCAAGGACCAGTAAACTCTTGCGTACGAAAGAGATCGGCTATGACGAGCAGACAAAAGAATTCTTTTTAATCTGCGATAACCCCACCTGCCCAGGATTTGGAACTAGCCGCATGATTTCGAAAGAGGGAGACGAACTTGGCATCGAGGCGATCCGCGACCGAATCGAGACGGACGACACAATCATGCGACATCTGCTTGAACTTCAGGGTGTGTCAAAAATACTTCTGCGAAACTGCGTACCGGTGCATGAGGCCGCTGACGTGATTGATGATTACGAAATAACTCCGAGTTATCGCTACGAGTGGAACGAGCGCGAGAAAAAAGTGCGCGTGATCGAAGAGCCATGGATTGTCAACGACGATAACGGTGTGCCCTCGTATAGTTTGCTCCCCGCGGCAGTAGTGGTATCGTTTGTTAAGCAGATGTCGACCGTTCTCGGATTATAGATCGGTAAAATTTTAATTATTGAGCGCGATAGCTTTATAACTCCTTGAGTGCATTTTTGCATGCGGCCTGATCGTGTATGCGCACTATGCAATCATTGAAAATCATCTCTTTTGTTTTGTCGTACGTTGCGACTAGGTACCGCGCGCTTGCGGCAGTGCAGTACGCTTGATCGGATTGGTTGACAAATGCTTGGCAAAAAGGAAACGCGTATCTGCCGTCCCAGGTGTTGTCGAGGAGCGCGTAGATCACGCCGCGGGTGCATGATTGGCGCTCTTCCTTATTTTGCCCAAGCTCACACTTCTCGGCGGTGAGGCGCGGGTCTTTGATGCGCGCGTCATTGGAAAGATCTCTGCCGATGGACTGAATGCATGAGAGTATATATGCTCCAGCCTTGCGGCATTCGGCAAAAAGTTGGGCGGCGTCGAGCCCCATGGCAGTCATGCGCGTAGTCTGCATCACGTAGCAGTCGCTTTTGTATTGGTCGTTGAGCTTGTCGCATGGATAGTGATAGTCGCTCGGGCTCACGTCGCTCTTTGTCGGATCGGATGGAAAAAGATTTTCCATGAACGCACCGCCCCAGCACGAACTTCTATCCCATGCCGCGGCAAGTTTATCGCACGCGGCCAGGGTTTGTTCAAGCTGATAGTCAAGCGAGAAAAGAAGCGCGTGGCCGAGACCGTGCAGGCATTGGAAGCGGAAGCGTCCCGACTGACCAGACGGGCACGCAGCAACAGTTTTTGCCTCAAGTTCTTCTTCGTTGATGTGCCGCGCGTTCTCGTCATTATCCTGATCGCCGCGGATAAAGCGCTCCATGGCGCCGTGGTAACAGCCGGAGTGACAGGTCTGATCGCACGCGGCAAACGAATCTTGCACCGTGCGGGTCTTTGCAAATGTCTCCCGGCCGATCGCGTGCACCACCGGGTGGCATGCGTAGCGCAGCTGGGAGTCCGTAGATTCATAATGCGCCACGATCTTGAGCGCGTCTGCGGTCGTGTTGGTTTTGAAGAATTCACGGAAGAGCGCATCATAGCATATCCCGATTTGCTGCACCGGCTTGGTCATACACGCTTTGATGTCTGACAGCGATACGATGGCGGCTGTCATTCCAGACGTAGTCTCCTTGGAGACTACGTCTGGAATGTTGGAAACGTTGGTCGCCATTGCGGAAAGCGAAGGTGATATGTCCGCGGCCCCTTGAGACGGGGAGCTTACCAACTGGACATCGGGCGCCTCTTCCCGTTTCGGCGCGGCTCGCAGATATCCAAAAAGCAAAAGACTCGCGAGCGCGAGCAGGGTGACCAGTACAATCAGCAGGTTTTTGTTCAGTGCAAACATCTTACGCAATCGCCTTGAGCATGATTTAAGGATAACGTGATTTTTAGTGTTCTATGACTTTCGGGCCGGGGAGGATCGAACTCCCTCTACAAGACCCCCAGCCTTGTGTACTACCAGTATACTACGGCCCGGTTTTCTTTTCTATAACTTCCCGTATTGTTTCGCCAGCTCCACGATGAATCGTACCCCAACTCCGGATGCACCTTTGGCGAGACAGTCGCTCTCGATCGTGGTCATGCGCGGGGCAATGTCAACATGCGCGAAGCGCGCGCCTTCGGCAAATTGCTCTAAAAATTTTGCGCCGTGAACGGCTCCTCCATGTCGGCTGTTTTTGGGGCTGTCGTTCGCAATGTCGCCGAATGTACCTTTAATTTCCGAGAGATATTCATCCCACAAGGGAAGCGGCCATACATGATCGCCGGATATGTTGCCGATCTCAAGAAGATCATCCTGGAGTTTTCTATCTTGCGTAAAAATGGCGGAACAGTGGTTGCCAAGAGCAACAGATGCGGCCCCGGTCAGTGTCGCAAAGTCAATGAGCAGCCCGGGCTTGTATTGCATGGCGGCGTAGCTCAAGGCATCGGCGAGGATCACGCGTCCCTCGGCATCTGTATTTAAGACCTCGATCACTTTTCCCGAGTGGGTCTTCAAAAGGTCTCCGGGCCGATAGCTTGATCCAGACGGCATATTCTCAACGGCCGGGATGATGCCAACCACGTTGATCGGCAACTTCAGCCGCGCGATCGCGGCAATGCCATGGATCACCGCAGCGCCTCCGGACATATCCATGTGCATCTCATACATATGCGGGTGAGGCTTCACGTTGAGCCCGCCGGAGTCAAATGTAACTCCCTTGCCCGCGATTACGAGCGGTTTTTGATTCTTTGGTCCGGCACGATATTCCAATATGATCAATTTCGGTTTCTCGTCCGACCCGGCTGATACGCCCAATATCCCGCCCATGTGCAAGCGCTTCATTTCCCGTTCCTCCATCACGCGCACGCGGATTTTTTTATTGGCCGATGCGTCGCGGGCTGCTTTGGCAAGCACGGTCGGCGTCATGTCTCTGCCCGGAGTGTTGGCAAGATGGCGACACGCGTTTACCTCCTCGCCGACGACCGTGCCTTCGCGTATGCCCGCTCCGATCTCTGGCAGATCTTTTTTGTGTCCGGCCAGATACACGGTCTTTACTTGGGGCCACCCGTCTTTGGGTTTTTGCCGGTATGTGTTGAACTCAAAATCGGCCATGAGCGCGTTTTCGGCGAATATCTGTGCAGCCGTTCCAGACTTAGTCTGGAATAATAGCATAGGTACGGTAAATTCTTCCATTCTCTCGCTCTTGGCATAGCGTACGAATATACGCGCCAAAACCTGCGTTCGTCGCGGGTTCCATTTTGCCCTTTCCCCAAGCCCAAACAGCCGCACATATCTGATGCTACCGCTCGGAAACCAAACCGATTTCACCTCTCCCTCCTCGCCCCTGAATTCTTCTTTGGCAAGCTTCCCCACTGTGGTTTTTACCAAAGGAGGCAAATGCAAAATAATTTCCTGCTTGGCGAGTACGTCTTCTTTGAAAAGCGGAATGAATATATTTTTTTTTCGTACCGCGTCTTGGTACGAAACAGGAATGATTTTCATATCTCAGAATGTAGCATAAAAACGGAGAAAAAAGAAGATGTCGTAAATGAAATAAAAGCACTGCCTCCAGCAGTACGATGAAATCATTTTTTTGTCCACCAGTTTTACGCCCGGCTTCGGGAGCGGGTCTTGAGGCACTTGGTGCACATTTTGACACGCGTGCCCGGCTGACCGATCGTTCGGTCGAACAGACTATTGCCAAGTTTGCCCCACTGGAGATTGGGGTGTTTGCGAACCGATCCAGTTGGGTTATAATGACTGCGGAGGAACGAACGCGTGCCGCCCTTGACCGATCCTTTGCCGCAGATTGCGCAGATGTTTGCCATATGCGGCCACACTAACACTTTTTGATGGAAAATGCAATCCAGGTTATTTTTCAGATATTGATTATCGTATTTTCAGTGGTGATCCACGAAGTGGCCCACGGCTATGCGGCCTTGGCATTGGGGGATCGCACCGCAAAGTATGCGGGGCGGCTTACCTTAAACCCGATTCCGCACATTGATCCTTTTGGCTCGATTATTCTTCCCCTTTTTCTCTCTCTCTTGCCTGGCGGCATAATATTGGGATGGGCAAAACCGGTACCATACAATCCATATAATCTCAAAAACCAGAGGTGGGGCCCTGCAATTGTGGGCGCCGCAGGCCCCGCGGCAAATCTCTTGCTGGCCATCGCGTTCGGACTGGTGATACGCTTTGTGCCGGCGATTCAGGGCAGCATGGGCGGGGCATTCTTTTTCAACTTTCTCACGATTGCAAGCACCATCGCCCTGCTCAATCTAGTGCTGGCCATTTTTAACCTCATACCCATCCCGCCGCTTGACGGGTCAAAAGTACTTTTCGCCCTGCTCCCGTACAAATGGAACGCAATCGAGACCTTTCTCACTCAGTACGGCTTCATCCTGCTTCTCATCTTCATCTTTTTCTTCTCTCGTCTGCTTATTCCGGTCGTGTTGTTTTTCTTTCGTCTCATCGCCGGCAGCGCCCCGATTTTTTGAATGATTACATTGCCGCGGGGATATACGGCTTCGCGACCGCGCTTTTAAAAAATGCAACGGGGTCAAGCCATTGCGCGAGATCACTTTTGTTTTTGACATATCCTCTGATATTGATATCGCCTCCCCGATACAGTCCGAAATGCAGATGCTGGCGCTCAAAATCCGTCTCCGCGCTAAATGCTTTTCCAAGAAATCCGATGCGTTCTCCCCCGTGCACAGGCCTATTGTTTCGCGCCAATGAACGAGGATCGAGGTGTCCGTACACGGCGAGGATCTGCTTGTCGTTGATGAGATGACGGATTGCCAAAACGCCGCCGTACCCCGGGGCGCTCTGCGAAAAAACCACGGCGCCGTTCGCAATGGCGAATATGGGGATTGCCTGATTGGCAGATGACCGGGTTGGCGTGACGTCAACGCCGGTATGATAACCGGTGAATCGCTCGGGCTGGATCGGGGAGTTTTCCGGCGAGACAAAAATGCCGAAAGGTTTTTCGCTCGCCACGGCCCCGGTAAGGAAATCCGTCATCGGATACCATAGCGCGGACGTCTCGTCGCCAAAGCTGAGCGACTGGAGAAATGCATTGAATACATCGTTTGAGAGTCCGGGTCTTTGCGCAAACACATAGAATGTTGCCGGGTTTGCATCGGATTCCCGAATGTCAGTCACGCGGTGTCTCGAGTTCCGCCACCCGGGCTGGCCGGGAAAATTCGCAACCCCGCTCTTTTTTTCAATGAGATAGGTAACGGCCGGTCGCGCTTGTATGGTATGCTCGGCGCGCTCCAGGATGTCAACGGATGAAAGCGTCAAGAACGTTGTGGCGCGAAAATATCTAATGAAAATCTGGGACTTGTCTTGATTGGTTTTGCCCTCGGCCAAAGGATCGTAGATGTTGATCGCGCTGCTTTCGGGCACGGCCTCTGCGGCCCACGACGCAGGGATTGTGGCCGCAAAACGAAAAGCGTGTGCGCGTCCGGGAATGTCTTTGGCAATGATTCTTTTCGTGGCGGGCATCTGTGCCGTCTCGGGCTCGGAGGCCGAGGCCGGAGCAGGAGGCGGGACATTATGCTGCGCGAGGTTTTTTGTCTCTGTTGAGCGGGATCGCGATCCGGTGATGAGCGCGAAAACAACACCTCCCGTAACAAGCAGGCAGAGAATGAGGACGATCATGGTGTTGTGGATAAATCCGCGTTGCCTCATGGTGTCCTTTAGTATAGGATAGAAAGGTACATATGACAAGATATCCGCCAACCATAGCAGAGCGCGCGGTTCTGTTTGCCGGAGCAGAACTTACCATTTTTATCATTTTGCGCATAGCGCTTTTTCTCGATCCCTTTTCCAATTTTAACGTGGCTGGTTACAACGTCCATCATCTTTTTACCGGCGCGTTCTTGCTCGTGATCGCAACTATTTTACTGGCGCTTGGTTTTGCGGGGCGCGTGCTCATTTTCTTCGCAGGCGGCGCAAGCGGGATGGTGCTTGATGAAATCATCTATCTCATCGCGACCGATGGAAGCGATACCGCATATCTGACACAGGTATCCCTGATAGGCGCGCTTGTTTTGATTGCGCTGACACTACTCATGGTGGGTATAGGATACTACTACGCCGCGCACAAAAGGTCGAACTACCGCCCATAATTACAACATTCGCTTATGCCGCACGTAAAACGAATCATTATCTTTCTCGCGCTCCAAGGATTGCTTGATGTGCTCTATATATATCTTTACCCGGAGGTAAATCCGATCCGCGCCACGCTGATTGGCGCGAGCGCCCTGGTAATACTTTTTATTCCACCGATCCGCGCCTTGGTGGATCGCTATTCCTTGACTGGCTTCCTGTCTATCTACGCATCGGCTCTGTTCGGCGCTCTTCTTGTTCAGGCAGGCATACTCATTTCAAAATCCACCTTGTCTGGGGTCGTACATATTGCAGTTCTGGTTGTAACCTATGGCGTTGCGCTGTGTGTGCAAAGATTTGTCATGCGAGCGCCTCGGCCCGAAGGTACCTTATAATAACCGGCGAGGCAACTCCACATACGGATTTGGGATCCTCCGGTTTTTTGTTTTTTCATTGATTGATTTGACTTGCCAACCCATGTACGGTATTCTTATGCCATGACTTATATTGCAATGATTCCCGAAAAAATTGCAAAACAAGGCGAATTGGTGATATTGTCTCGTAGACAATACGATTCGCTCGTGCGCGCTGCTCGCCCGCAAGTCCGTCCTGCGCGGGTAAAACTTCTGAATACTGAACTGCGCGAAGCGCTGGAGGAAGTCAGGCAAGGCAAAGCAATCGGCCCGTTTGAAAGCGCCAATGATCTTATGCGATCACTTCGCACATCTCGAACTCGCCACTGACCCATGCGCGTAGAATATGCCCCGCGTTTTCAGCGGGGTTTTGTAAAACTCCCAAGAGGTATTCAGAATAAATTTGAAAAGCAAGTCGCGCATCTCCTGCGCGACATCCGCTATCCCTCCTTGCGCGCAAAGAAATTTGATGAAGCAGATAATGTATGGCAAGCACGAGTTGATGATCATTATCGCTTCTATTTCCAAATCAACGACAATTGCTACTCGTTGCTACGCATTGAAGGTCACAAAGATTGACGAAAAAGACAATGTCTGCTACCCTTCCTGCATTGTTGTATGTCTACCATTCCCCAGCTGATCAAACATGGCAGGATTGTCCGCAAGTATAAGACCAAAGCGCCTGCGCTCGGCCGGGGGTTTAATGTGCTCAAAAACAGGCCGGTGTTGTATGCATCGCCCTTTAAGCGAGGGGTGTGCGTAAAGGTGACGACCATGACGCCGAAAAAACCAAACTCGGCGCTGCGCAAAGTGGCGCGCGTGCGGCTGACCAACGGCATGGAGGTAACGGCGTATATTCCTGGGGAAGGGCACAATTTGCAGGAGCACTCGGTGGTCATGATCCGCGGCGGTCGCGTGAAAGACTTGCCGGGCGTGCGCTATCATGTGGTGCGCGGCGTTTTGGATACGCAAGGAGTTGAGGGACGCAAACAACAAAGATCAAAATATGGAGC
>CAYVMH010000012.1:0-1145 GCA_964452595.1 uncultured Candidatus Saccharibacteria bacterium | reverse complement strand
CCGCGCGAGGTGCGGGGGGATCGCAAATTTGCGCTCGCGTGCCGCTGGCTCTTGGGCGCCACCCGCGCCAAAAAAGGCAAGCCCATGCACAAAAAACTTGCTGAAGAAATGATGCTCGCTTCCAAAAACGAAGGCGCCGCGATCAAGAAGCGCATGGATACGCACCGCATGGCTGATGCCAACAAGGCGTTTGCGCATTTTAGTTGGTAAGAGTGGGGCTCAATAAAAATTGTCAAATGGTCATTCTCTCGATTACTCATTAAACCAATGCGGCTACTGAGAGGCATTGCTCTTTGAAGACGACGAAGAAAAGGATAAAATTTGATCTCTGTGCTCATCGAGGTTATCGCGTGTATCGATGGGGGAAAGGTCGTTGCTCTTGCGCCGGGTTTTGTTCTATGATACTGTTGGGATATGGTTACGAAGAAAGAAACGAAAATCGAAAAACAAGTTCTCAAGTTCAATGCCGTATTTTTAGAGGAGGATAACGGTGGATATAGCGTGAATGTGCCAACTCTACCCGGATGTTTTTCCGAAGGAGATACCTTTGAAAAAGCGGTGGCAAACATCAAAGAAGCCATAGAGTTGTATTTGGAGGATGAGCAAGAAGATCGAGAATTATTAAAGCATCGAGGTAGCAGGGAATTTCTGGTGCCCGTGGAACTCTATGGATAAACTCCCGCAGCTATCCGGCAAGCAGATGGGACGGATACTAGTCCGTCTCGGTTTTTATCTTAAGAGCCAAAAGGGGAGTCATATGAAGTTTGTCCGCGAACGCGACATGAGAAAAGAAATCATCATCGTGCCGAATCACAAAGTCCTGCAGAAAGGAACGCTCAGCGACATTTTGAAGAAAACCGATATTCGCAATGATGATTTGAATGAATTGATGAAGTAGACATTATGTCCTCTGAATACCCCATAGAACGAATACGCAATATCGGGATTATCGCGCACATTGACGCGGGAAAGACCACTACAACCGAGCGGGTGCTTTTTTATACGGGAGTTTCGCACAAGATTGGCGAGGTGCATACAGGCGATACGGTCATGGACTGGATGGAGCAGGAGCGGGAGCGGGGGATCACGATTACCGCCGCGGCAACCACCGCGTTTTGGCGAAAAACATATTTGTCCGATGAGGA
>CAYVMH010000011.1:8591-12979 GCA_964452595.1 uncultured Candidatus Saccharibacteria bacterium | reverse complement strand
AATAAAAAGAGTACAATAAGCGCTTGCACAATATCACTATTCATAACCATTATCGATTACGATTACTGATAATAAGCCACAGCATAATCATGAGAGCTATCACACCAGCGGCAATATAGAACGAGAGAAGATTCATAGTTTTGATTTAAACTGAATACGCTTCAATCCTTTCGTTTTTCTTCGGTCGCATTGGCAAAAACCAGAAAAGCGCCGGTCGCCAGAATACCCATCAGAAAGGTAAGCCAAGGAAACTCGGGGGTTGCAGCGCTTGGCATAAACACGCCGATTACGAGCGAGCCGAAAATGATCTTGGCGCCGTCGAGAAAGAAGTTTGACGCGATGCGGGATTGAATTTCTGATGGCATGCTTGTATGGTACCAGAGAAATAAACACAACGTCAAATTAAGTAGCACCGGATTGACGCCATCTCTCTAATCCAATCTCTAGAAACAGCCCTTTTAAAACCCGTAACTGGGAATTTGGAATAATCTTCTCCCTTTAAATAAATTTTCGAATCCAAGCAGCTGCAAAAGCCGCTTTTCTTGTTTTATAGCGGTTTTTCTGGTACGCTTTTGATATGGAAAAAGAACTCGAAAAGATTCAGACACATGCGAAAGAAGCGATCCGGAAGGTGCGCGATCTTGATATGCTTGAGCAGATCCGCGTTGAGTACGTGGGGCGCAAGGGCGCCTTGACCATAATTTTGCGCGGATTGAAAAATCTCTCGCTTGACGCGCGAAAGAAAATCGGTAAAGAGGCGAATCGTTTGGCTGAGGAGATTGAACGCATGCTCCTCCAAAAACGCGCCGAACTTGAGACCTCAACGCGCGAGTTTGTATTACGTACAGAGCGGCTCGACGTGACGCGGCCCGGCACGCGTATTCTACGCGGCCATATGCACCCGGTTACCAAAATGTTCGCCGAAGTCGAGCGGATTTTTCATTCCATGGGATTTGACACCGTAGAGGGACCCGAGGTGGAAACCGATTTTTATAACTTTGAGGCCCTCAACATGCCGCCCGGCCACCCGGCGCGGGACATGTGGGATACGTTTTGGCTCAAGCCCATACCAGACCAGAAAGGCGCGAAACCGCTTCTGCTGCGCACGCACACCAGCCCCGTACAGATCCGCTACATGGAAAAACACAATCCGCCGATCAGAATTATTGCTCCCGGAAGAACCTATCGCTACGAGGCGACTGACGCATCACATGATTTTCAGTTTTCTCAATTGGAAGGACTGATGGTGGACAAAAATATCTCTGTTGCAAATTTGAAGGCGGTCATCCAAGAATTTTTTTCAAAACTTTTCAAGAAAAACATTACCATTCGCCTTCGTCCAAGCTATTTTCCGTTTACCGAACCGAGTTTTGAGATTGACGTCTCCTGCGCTATGTGCGCCGGCAAGGGTTGTTCTATGTGCAAACGAACCGGCTGGCTTGAGCTTGCCGGAGCCGGCATGGTACATCCGAACGTTTTTAGAGCAGCCGGGTATAATCCCAGACACGTGCAGGGATTTGCGTTTGGCATCGGATTCAGCCGTCTGGTCTCAATGCGATATAATATCCCGGACATCCGATTGCTCAATTCCGGCGATCTGCGGTTTCTCAAACAATTCTGATATGAAGTTTTCCTACAATTGGCTCAAAGAACTTGTTCCGTTTAAAGAATCGCCAAAGGCGCTCGCGGAGTTTTTGACCATGGCTGCGTTTGAGGTGGAGAGCGTGGATACAGTGGGAAAAGATTGGACATTGAATATCCCCGGGAAAACCATCGGCCCGCGCATGGCAGATGCGTCAGGACATATCGGAATGGCCCGGGAAATTGCGGCGTTGCAAAATATCAGAATAAAAAGTCGCACATCAAAAATAAAGGAGGGGAGAAAAATACGGGCCAAAGATTTTCTTGCGGTCAAGATTGAAAATCCGGATGACTGTCCGCGCTATACCGCGCGCGTTATGACCAATGTCCAAGTTGGTCCATCTCCAAAATGGTTGCGAGAACGGCTGGAGGTGTGCGGACTGCAATCCATCAACAACATCGTTGATGCGAGTAACTATGTGATGCTTGAACTTGGACAGCCGCTGCATGCGTTTGATTGGGAAAAGCTCAATGACAAAAGACGAAAGACGAAAGCGATCGTAGTGAGGCGCGCAAAGAAAGGAGAGCGGATCGAGACGCTCGACAAAAAAACATACGAGCTCGGACCGGAAGTGCTCCTCATCACCGATGGTGATAACCCACTCGCTATTGCTGGTGTCAAAGGCGGACAGACGAGCGGCATTACCGAGACCACCCGCACCATCGTGCTTGAATCCGCAAACTTCAGTCCAATGCGCGTACGCATCGCCTCGCAACTTCTGCGCCTGAAAACCGACGCGTCATACCGGTTTGAGCACGGCATGGACCCAAACCAGACCATGAGCGCGGTTGACCGGCTGGCGACGCTCATCCAACGACTCGCGGGCGGGAAAATTACGAGTGGCGTCATAGACGTCTATCCCAAAAAAGTCATTGCGCGAAAAATTCTTTTCAGCGTGTCAGACGCGAATCGCCTGCTCGGCGTGGAGCTTGACCGCGCGTTTTATCAAAAGGCATTCATCCGAATCGGCTGTATAATTGTGCAACACCGAGTGTTTAACAAAGAGGGGTTTGCGGTGGTGCCACCAACGATCCGGCGCGATCTTGCGATTCCGGAAGACCTCATTGAGGAGGCAGGCCGGATGCTCGGCTATGAGCGCATCACCCCGCAACTGCCGGAATTTGCGACCGTCCCTGTCGCGCGCAATGACGAACGCTATTGGGAAGACCGGATGCGCGACTACGCGGTCGGCTCCGGATTTACCGAAAGTATGCTGTATGCGTTTACGAGCGAGCGCGAGCTTGCACAGTTTTTCATTGATCCCACAAGCGCCCCTGAACTCGAAAATCCCTTGAGCCAGGAGACAAAATATCTTGTACCGTGCGTGCTAATCAAGTATGTGAGTTCGGCAATTGAGAACCTGCACAATTTCGATGCGGTCAGAATTTTTGGCGTGGGAAAAAGTTTTCGGAAATTGTCGAGAGACAAACGGCAGAAGGCGGGCGCGCTAGATGAGCCGAAAGATTTTGTCTTTGTGCTTGCCGCAAAAAACGCCACCGGCGAGCGCGAATTTTATGAGATGAAGGGAGTGCTTGACCGCATGTTTGAGCAGCTTGGCATCAACGATCAGTGGTATGACGATGCGCTCACCACAGACGAACACCGCCATGTCGCAAAATTATTTCACCCGTATCGCGTTGCACAAATCAAAATCGGAGACGAGATGATCGGCATGGTGGGCGAAATCCACCCGGCAGTTCTCGACGGCATGAAGTCGCGCGGCAGAGTGGTTGCGGCGGAAATAAATTTTGACCTGCTGCGGAAACACACCAAAGACGAAGTCGAGTTTCGGCCCATGAGCAAATACCCTGCGGTGATCCGCGATATTGCGGTCGTGGTGCCCGGAAATATCAAGACCGAAACCATCCAAAATATCATTGAGCGTACTGCGGGCGAGCTGCTCGCAGACACAGATCTTTTCGACTACTTTCAAGACGAGGAACTGCGCCGAGCCAACATAAAAAACCTCGCGTTCCGTCTGACATTCCAATCTCCAGATCGCACGCTCACCGATACCGAGATTGAAAGACTTGTCGGCAAAATCACTTCCGCGCTTGAAGGTCAAGAGTGGGAGGTGAGAAAGTAGATTAGATCTCATGCGCACAATGATAATACGGATGTTTTTACATCCGTATTCTGCGCGGTACGTTGGTTTTATTCAAGGATCGCAAACCAATACCATACTTTTTTCGCGCACGACCACTGTCCGCACGGGCAGGGAAGTGTGTAATAGAGTGTGAAAGAATTGTTCTGACTTACGTCCTCGAGAAAGGACTGCACGTCGGATTCATCGTAGAATCCTAAAGAACTGATCATTGCGTGGCATTTTTGATTCAGCGCGTCATTTGCTCTCCACTCCTCTTCCATAATAGGAAGCTCTGCATCTGGATCCCCGGAGGCGTAAAACGTCCTGATTGTTTCTTTGTCATTTTCTTCCTGCTCGAGAATTAAGGATGAGAGCTCGGTCGTGAGATCTGCGACAATTACAGTAACACCGTCGCTGATTCGCTCCCGTACGTTTCTGATCGCGCGCGCAGGATCCTGCATGTGGTGCAACGTTCTACAAAACACTACACAATCGTTATTTTGGATGGTCAGATCTTCAACGCCACCCCACTGCTCCACATCAAACTGCAGGAATGTTATCATATCTTGTGAAGGTCTGATCGCATCTATGAGCGCGCTCATCTTTTCAAGCTCTGCCGGATCTTTATCTATATAGAGCACGAAATATCCCCACGAGGCA
>CAYVMH010000011.1:0-8491 GCA_964452595.1 uncultured Candidatus Saccharibacteria bacterium | reverse complement strand
TTCAAGCTCTGCCGGATCTTTATCTATATAGAGCACGAAATATCCCCACGAGGCAAGTTCGGCAACAAATTCGGCCGATCCTCCTACCACAATGACTCTGGCTGGCCGCCGGTCAAGTTGGTTGATAAAGAGCAATAGATACTCTCCCGACGCATCGCTTCTCATCACGTCACTCATTACGCTCCTCCCCCTTTTATGGAGTAATACAAAACGCGTATGGACAGGATAACATGGTCTTTGATACTATGGCAACTGTTTGTGTATCTCCATGCGCTCGGGTATAATGGCAGAAAGACCTTTTACATATGAACAAGAAAGGAGTACGGACATGAGAAAGAATATACTTCTGGTGTATCCCGAATTTGGAACGTCGTTTTGGAGCTTCAAATTCGCCCTACAATATCTGGGCAAAAAATCTTCCATGCCGTCATTGGGCTTACTGACACTCGCGAATATGTTCACAGGAGACTACAACCTGCGATTGGTTGACATGAATGTACGGCCGTTGACGGACGCTGATCTCCGGTGGGCCGACCTGGTCTGCACCTCCACGATGATTGTCCAGAGGAAGTCGCTTGCGCATGTGATTGCCAGGGCAAAACGCGCAGGCAAACCCATTGTTGCTGGCGGACCACACCCCACCTCGTATTGGGAAGAAATTGAAGATGTTGATTACTTCCTCCTTGGCGAGGTCGAAGAAACCTTCCCGCGCTTTCTCCATGACTTGGAGCATGGCACGGCCAAGCATATCTATGTGCCGCGGGAGAAGCCGGCCATCACCCACACGCCCCTGCCGCGTTTTGATCTCATCAACATGCATGAGTATGGTTCAATGCTGCTGCAATTCTCGCGTGGATGTCCGTTTGACTGCGAGTTTTGTGACATCACCAAGCTCTACGGCAGAGTGCCGCGGACCAAAACCCCGGAGCAGATGCTTACGGAATTTGATCTCCTGTACCAGCTTGGCTGGCGCGGTTCACTGTTTTTGGTGGATGACAATTTTATCGGCAACAGGCGCGACGCTCTGCGATTGCTCAAAGTGTTGATTCCGTGGCAGCGCGAGCACGATTATCCGTTTGAACTCAACACCGAAGCAAGCATGAATCTTGTAAAGTACGAGGAGCTTATGGATGCCATGATTCAGGCTGGATTTACCTCTGTATTTGTAGGGATCGAGACGCCAACTCCAGAAGCCCTGAAAATTACAAAGAAACCGCAAAATGTGAGCGTGGACGATCCTGAATTCGCTCTCCATGCGATACGAACTCTCCAAAAAAAGGGTTTTATCGTGAGCGGCGGCTTCATCCTCGGTCTGGATGGCGATACGCCAGATGCTTTTGACGCCCACATTGAGTTTATTCAACAAGCCGCCATCCCCATGGCAATGGAAGGACTGCTCACCGTGCTCAAAGGCACGGATCTCTACTATCGTATGGAGCAGGAAGGCCGACTGCGAGGCGACACCACCGGCAATAATATGAATACGCGTCTCAACTTTGTACCCGACATACCGGAAGATGAGCTTGTGAAAGGATACAAACGTGTCCTCAACACGATCTACGATCGTCCCCTGCAACAGTACTTTGCCCGCTGTTGGACCCTGCTGCAACGCCTGGATCGGAGCCACGCGCCCAGGCCCATGCATACACCGTTGCGCCCCACCGAGATAATACGTTTTGCCTTGGCAAGTTTTTGGCAACTCGTGTCCAGACAAGGCCCTGCCTATCTGCAGTTTCTCACCCGTGTCATCGCGCATCATCCAGACATGCTCTTGGAAGCGTTCGCTCTGGCCGCAAAAGGCTACCACCTGCGCAAAATCACCGAGCAGGTCACAGCCGTGGACAACTTAAGACAATACCTAGCAAGTGCTATGCACTATCTACAAACGGCGGCGAATCGCCGCATACCCGAAGAGAGGGTGCGTTTGGAAGCGTATGCGCACATGGTGATCGTCAACGCGCGAAACAACTATAAGACAATCCACCAAGACTTTCTTGATGAAGCCATCACTGCGCTTGCCAACTTTTATGCTGCTCTGGACAAGATCCTTCCCGGATCGAACCTTCCTCGTTTTTTATCATAGATGATCTTGTTTTTCTCGTCGCCAAGAGGGATTTATCCCTCTTTTTGAATTGTTAAAATAGGTTGCGCTCCTCCTTTATTTTTGATATACTTTTCTTATACATGGCTAAAAAACAAGACAAAAAAAAGGCGGCAAAGACAGAAAGGTCTCCCGCAGAGGTCTCCTATACCCAGCACCACCTTTCAGGAGAAAGTGGTGCTGGGTATACCGCCAAAGACATCTACGTGCTTGAGGGGCTCGAGCCGGTGCGAAAACGCCCGGGCATGTATATCGGTACCACGGGCGTTGACGGATTGCACCACCTCATCTGGGAAGTGGTTGATAATTCTTTGGACGAGGCGCTCATGGGTCACGCGAAAAATATCGCGATCACGCTTCTGCCCAAAAACCGCGTCCGCGTGGTAGATGACGGACGCGGCATCCCGGTGGATGTGCACAAGCAGACAAAAAAGTCGGCGCTTGAAACCGTGATGACCACACTCCATGCCGGAGGAAAATTTGGCGGCGACGCCTATAAAGTATCTGGTGGATTGCATGGTGTCGGTGTATCGGTGGTCAACGCCCTCTCAACTTGGCTGAAAGCCGAAGTATGCCGCGACGGTCAGCAATACGGTCAAGAATATAGCCGGGGTATTGCGCAGCGCCCGGTGAAAAAAATGGGGAAATGCGCGGGATCGGGAACCGCCGTTACCTTTGAACCAGACCCGACTATTTTTGAAAAAATCGAATTTGACTGGCATCGCATCCTTGACCACATCCGCCAGCAGGCGTATCTTACCGCGGGCATTCGCGTCGCCATTGTTGACGAGCGGGGCGAGAAAGCCGCCGCGGACAAATCGCCCCTCGCGCACTCCTACTCTTTTTACTTTCAAGGGGGTATTGTGGCGTACGTCACGTATCTGAACCGCAACGAAACTCCCAAGCACGACCATATTTTTTATGTCGCGAAAGAGACACACATCGAGGGCCGCAAGGTGTATGTCGAAACCGCGTTCCAGTATACCGATGACATGACCGCCAAAGAACTGGCGTTTGCCAATAATATCTATAATCAGGAAGGCGGCACGCACCTGACCGGATTTCGCACCGCGCTCACGCGCGCGCTCAACGACCATGCAAAGAAAAACGAATTCTTTAAGAAGGATGATGAGGCCCTCACCGGTGAGGACGTGCGCGAGGGCCTCACCGCGGTAATTTCAGTAAAGATACAAAATTCAGCGCTACAGTTTGAAGGCCAGACAAAGGGCAAGCTCGGCAATACCGAGGCGCGTTCCGCAGTGGAGCAGGTGGTGGGCGAAGCGCTTCGCGAATGGTTCGAGAAATATGGGCGGGACGCACAGGAGATCATCGGCAAGGCATTGCTCGCCCAAAAAGCTCGCAAGGCCGCCAAGGCCGCGCGCGACACGGTGCTACGGAAAGGCGCGCTTGAGGGCATGATGCTCCCGGGCAAGCTCGCGGACTGCCAATCAAAAGATCCGTCGCAATCAGAACTCTTTATTGTGGAAGGAGACAGCGCCGGCGGCTCGGCCAAGCAGGGGCGCGATCGTAAATTTCAGGCAATCCTTCCATTGCGCGGAAAAATTTTAAACGTTGAGCGGGCGCGGCTCGATAAGATGCTTGCATCAAAAGAGATCCGCAGCCTCATCATTGCGCTCGGCGCGGCGATCGGCGACGAGTTTGACGAGAAAAAGCTCCGATATCATCGCATCATTATCGCAACCGATGCAGACACGGACGGCGCGCATATCCGCACGCTTCTTCTCACCCTCTTCTATCGCTATTTTCTCTCCATCATAGAAAAGGGCTACCTCTATATCGCCACTCCACCCCTCTACCGCATCCAGTCCGGCAAACAGATCACCTATACCTATTTTGACGAGGAGCGCGATCGCGTGATTGCCGAGATTAAAAAACAAAAAATAGATACAAAGCGCCAGAAAGCCGCGGCCAAAGGCAAGGAGCTCTCCGAAGAAGACGAGAACGAGGTCAGCGGCATCGAGATCCAGCGCTATAAGGGCCTCGGTGAGATGAACCCGTCTCAACTCTGGGAGACCACCATGGATCCGCAGATGCGTACCCTGCGCCAAGTACGCATTGAGGACGCCGCAGCCGCAGATCATATCTTTGACATCCTCATGGGAGACGAGGTGCTCCCGCGCAAAAAATTCATCCAGACCCACGCAAAGGCCGTGAAGAATCTGGATATTTGATTTGACTTTTTTGCCACTATCGTCTATCTTGACCCCATAGGCCCTGCGGGGCTTTTCATAAACCCCACAAAGAGGTAAGATCAAAGTGGATAGAAAAGAACTCACAGATAAGGAGTTTGTATGAATTTTTTTAACCGGATCGTACAATTTATCAAACAATCGCGCACGGAACTGAAGAAAGTGGTCTGGCCCACGCGGGAGGAGACCATCAGGCATACGCTGACCGTCATCATCATGAGCGGCGTGGTGGCGCTGTTTTTGGGCGGCGTTGATTATATGCTGCAATTTATCTTGAAGACGTTCGTACTTTAGTTTATTCGTTATGCCCAAACAGACATCGGAGTTCGGCACAAACTGGTACGCGATCCATACCTATTCTGGATATGAAGACGCGGTCGCGCGAAACCTGCGCCAGCGCATCGAATCCATGGACATGGAGGACAAGATTTTCAACGTGGTGGTGCCGATCGAAAAAAAGATCAAGATCAAAAACGGCAAGCGCCGCACCGTTGAGGAGAAGATCTATCCCGGTTATGTGTTGGTTGAGATGATCGTGACCGACGACTCATGGTACGTGGTGCGAAACACCCCGCGCGTGACCGGATTTGTAGGCGCGGGCACCACGCCGACGCCGCTCTCCGACGAGGAGATGGAGGAACTCCTCAAGCGCATGGGACAGGACGAGCCCAAGTTCAAGATCGAGGCGGCAATCGGCGATCCGGTCAAGATCACGGACGGGCCGTTCAAGGATTTCGACGGCAAGATATCGGAGATCGACCACGAAAAAGGAAAATTGAAGGTGCTCGTCAACGTATTTGGCCGCGACACGCCCATAGAGTTGGATTCGTTACAGATTAAAAAGCTATAGAATAAACTGATAGATAGACAGATGGGTTAGATGGGTGAAATACATCTATCCAGTCCATATACCCAACTGACCCATCTATCCCAACCAACCCTAATGACAAGAAAACCAATTAAAACCGCGCTTACCGTTCAGCTTCCCGCAGGCAAGGCAACTGCGGCGCCGCCGGTCGGCACCGCGCTCGGGCCGCACGGCATCAATATCGGCGATTTTGTGAAGCGCTACAACGAGGCAACCGGCCCCATGGCGGGCGAGATTGTCCCAGTCCTTATTACCATCTACGAGGATCGGAGCTTTGATTTCCGACTCAAGACCCCGCCCGCGTCCGATATGCTCCGCAAAGCCGCCGGAGTAGAAAAAGGATCAGGCGCGCCAAATAAAAAGAAGGTTGGCGTGGTGAGCCTTGACGACATCCGCAAGATTGCCGAGCGCAAGATGGAGGATCTGAATGCAAACACCATAGAGGCCGCCGTCGAGATCATCCGCGGCACCGCCCGCTCCATGGGCATTGAGGTGAAGTAATAAAAAATGGAGCAGAAGATATACATAGCAACAGTGGCGGAAAGGGGCGCGGGCAAGGGCCTGTTTGTCGAGATTGTCCGAAGGTTGCTCCGTGATCGAACGGTTGCTATGGTGCGATTTTCTGATCCGTTGCGGGAAATTGTGGCTTTGCTTGGCAAGGAAGAATCGCGGGACAATATTGATACGGTTGCTACTGCGTTGCGCAATGCATTTCACGACGATGGTATTTTGATACCTGCCATGCGTCATCGTCTCAAACAAACCGACGCGGATATTATCGTACTCGACGGACTTCGCAAGCCCGAGGAAATTTCACTGGTGCGCGAACACAATGGGATTCTGCTCTACATTACAGCCGACCAACACACGAGATTTGAACGAAGACGACAGAGCGCCGAGACAACCGACGAGATCGGCATGAGCTGGGAACAGTTTGTGCGACAAGATCAGGCCGCAGTTCATACATTCATCCGTACCATCGGCGAGACCATGGCGGACGCGCGGATCGAGAACAACGGCACCGTGGAGGAATTTGAAGCGGCGATAAAGAAGTTTATGGAGGATAAAAACATATATTGAATTCTCTTTACATCTATGAGGGAATCTAAAAAGTCCTCACACAACAAAAGAAGAGGAGACAATGGTATGGAAAGAGGATTGCTCTTTGCGCTGGAAGGTACAGACGGGAGTGGAAAAGAAACACAATTTAAGCTCCTGCTGCGCCGCTTCAAAGGATTGCGCTACCCGGTTGAGACGCTTTCTTTCCCGCAATACGGCACCAAATCTGCAGGGCTTATTGAAAACTATCTTCATGGGAAATACGGAACTGATCCAAACGATGTAGGCCCAAAAGTCGCATCACTCTTCTATGCGCTTGACCGTTTTGACGCTGCAGCGAAAATTTGGGCGTGGCTTTTTGAAAAAAAGATCGTATTGCTCGACCGATACGTTGATTCAAATGCCGGACACCAGGGAGGAAAAATTCGAAATCTTGCCGAGCGAAAAAACTTCCTGAACTGGCTCTATGATATGGAATATCGAATCCTTGGCGTACCAAAACCGGATATGGTTTTTATTCTCCATATGCCGGCATCCATCGGCCAACAGCTTGTCGCTCAAAAAAGTCCGCGGATATATCTTACACAAACCGCAACTTACGACATTCATGAAGCAAATCTCCAACACCTTCAAGATGCCGAGCAATCGTACCTCTGGCTCGCAAACACATACCCCAAAGACCATCGCGTGGTTGAGTGCGTGAAGCAAAACCGCCTTCTCTCTCCGCAAGAGATTCACGCAAAAGTGTGGAAAATCATTGAACCGCTACTGAACGAGAAAAAAACATGAAGCAATATCTTGATTTGCTGCAAGAGATTATAGACCATGGCGTTGACCGGCCGGATCGGACTGGCGTGGGCACGCGCGCGGTATTCGGACGCATGATGCGGTTTGACATGGCTGACGGCTTTCCAGCCATTACAACGAAACGTCTTGCTTTCAACGCGCTGAAAGCTGAACTCCTATGGTTTATCAGCGGATCATCTGATGTGAAAGACCTCCAGAAACTCGGCTGTCATATTTGGGATGCAAATGCAGAGGCGGACTACTGGAAACCGAAAGCAAAGTTCACTGGAGACGTTGGGCGGATATACGGAGTCCAATGGCGATCTTGGCGTACGACCGATGGCCCCGAGGTTGACCAGCTCGCCGACGTTATTTTGCGTATCAAGAAAAATCCATCCGACAGACGTTTGATCGTAAATGCATGGAACCCCGGCGAGATAGGCCAGAGCGCGCTTCCGCCGTGCCATACGTTTTTTCAATTTTTCGTCGCGGACAACAAACTTTCAATCTCCATGTACCAACGCTCGTGCGATATGTTTCTTGGTGTGCCATTCAATATCGCATCCTACGCGCTCCTGCTCCATATGATTGCCCGGGTTACTGGACTTCAGGCAGGTGAGTTTATACACATGCTCGGCGATACTCACATTTATCACAACCATTTCGACCAAGTCCGCGAACAGCTTTCGCGCAAACCACATCCATTACCGCAACTCTGGCTCAACCCCGAAGTAAAAGACATTGACGTGTTCGCTATGGATGATATCAAGCTGGTAAATTACCGGTCGCATCCGACGATCAAGGCGCCAATGGCGGTGTAGTAACAAGCAAGTGATAGTATATCGCTGGCAGTATATTTTTATGCTCATCTCTCTCATCGCCGCGATGGATAAGAATCGGGTTATTGGGAAGAAGAACGCGCTGCCGTGGTATTTGCCCGCGGATTTGCGGCATTTCAAGGAGCTGACTGTGGGCAAGCCAATCATTATGGGCAGTACCACTTTTACCTCTATCGGCAAGTCGCTACCGGATCGGATCAATATCGTGATGACGCGAGACCCTATGTTTGTCGCCGAGGGATGTGTGGTCGTCCACTCGATTGAAGAGGCGCTACGCGCGGCTGAAGGACACGACGAGGTCATGGTCATCGGCGGCGCAAATGTTTTTGAGCAATTTCTTCCGCTTGCCAACAGAATGTATTTAACCATGATTGAGATGTCGGTTGACGACGATGTTTACCCCCACACCCGTACGGATGTGAGGGTGTACTTCCCCGAATGGAATCCGAACGAGTGGCATGAAACCAGCCGCGAGTGGCATGAGCCGGATGACAAAAACCCTTATCACTACAGCTTTCTCCAATTCGAAAGAACTACTGTTGCGCCATAGAAAATCTATAATCTCGTAAGATGGATCGTGGTTTACCCGTATTAATTTGGTTGATCGCTCGGATTGCAAGTGACCGTC
>CAYVMH010000010.1:2415-13268 GCA_964452595.1 uncultured Candidatus Saccharibacteria bacterium | reverse complement strand
AGCTGTGCAGGTTTTCTGTAATCCTAAAATAAACCAACATTTAACCCACGATCGTAGATAGTTTGTTGGTTTAAAATTCAGGACATGCCGCATACATCAAAACAGCGCTGCTTGCGCGTCTTCGGCCATGACGTATGACTCGCTGGTCTGCTCGATTTTTGTGATACGGTTGATGCGAAACATCCGTACGCCCTTCCGGAGATGGCAGTATGCTTCGACCTCGTCGCCTTTGATCGCGTGCACGTCAATCAGCCGCGTTTTTTTAAAACCGAGGCCATCATTGTCTTCGGAGGACACGTATTCGATCGCGAGGCGTTGGCGCTTCGCAAGTGCCTCTTCAAGCAGTACGCGGCCGGGTTTGGCGTAGCCGCGCGCCCATTCAACCGGCACCGAGTGGATCTTGTTGTCGCTAAACGAGCGGAAGAGAATATGCCCGTTCTTTTTCCCGTACTCATACACGTCGCGCGTGAGGCGCACGTCGTCAAGGCAATATTTTTTTACCTCCTCCACCCGGCCCTGGCGAAACCATTCCAACGCCTCAAGCCCGTGCCCGGATTTTGACTCGCCGAGTGTTGCTTCGCTAACCGCGCCCAACCCCACGCGGTGTCCCAGAAAATCAACCGCATCCTGATAGAGATCAGTAACTGCGATCTTGTCAAATACCGCACGATTTTTCACGTACGGCTTCAAAACCGGAATATCAAAATGATTAATGTTGAATCCGATGATGTGCGCGGTCTCATGCAGCATGTCTTCGAGCCGTGACAGTTCATGCTCCTCAAGCGCCACAAAAGAATCCGTGCCGTACGAATACACCCCAGCAACCGAGACGCCCAACTGCGCAATATTGCGCTCCCCGCCCACTTCCGCAAAAGATTTTTTTGTTTCCAGATCAATAACCAGTGTATCGTTCATGATCCGAGCATACGCGGATTGAGAAAAAAATCAAACAGTTTGACTACGCGCGGGAAGAGCTTCATTTCAGGCTCATTCTGCGTTGGAATCAAGGTTCATTTCAGGCTCATGTTGTATTGGATAAGACTCTTCCGGACTTTGTTAAGTTTCCTTTCCCTCCCTCATCGCATCATCGAGTTTTTCGATAATCCCCTCGGTGGAAAATCCGTAGGTCTCATAGTCGCCGATAAACTCGGCGGAGTGCAAACCTTGCGCGTCCCGCACGCTTGGCCGGGCTTCATGAAAATCAGAGCCTGCGGTGCGGAGCAGGTTGTATTTTGTGACAAGACCTTCCAGATATTCAACGTCGTCCTCGGTGTGTGAGGGATTGAAAACTTCCACGCCTTTGATCCCACACTCGATCAACTGTTGCAGCATTCGTTCCAGTCCGTCCGGATCGCCGCGAAAGTGGACCGCCGGGTGCGACCAGATTGCAACGCCCCCTGCGTCGCGAATAAGGCCGAGCGCGTCTTGCGCCGAGATATGCGGCCGGTGCACATAGTTTGGATTGTCGTCGGCAAGAAACGCTTCGATAAAATCGTGCATGGTGGAGACGTTGCCGAGTTTTTCTTTGTTTTCCGGATGCGCAAGCACCGCGCGCGCCAGATGCGGACGGGCAACCACGGCGCCTGTTGCTTGGATAAGCACGTCGTCCCACGTCACAACAAATCCGGAACGGCGCAGATTCTCCGCCATCTCCTTGCCGCCTGCAATGCGGCCCTGTTTTGCTTCCTCAAGGCTATGCAGAAGCTTTTCATTCGCGCAATCAATCCCGTATCCGAGGATGTGCAATCCGTGCTCCTCCACCGACATCTCGATGCCGGGAATCACGCGCACGGCCATTTCACCTCCCGCGGTCGCCGCTTCGGCAACGCCTGCAACCGTATCGTGATCCGTGAGTGCAATAGTCAAGACCCCCCGCTCCGCCGCCATACGCACAATTTCGGTCGGCGTATGCGCGCCGTCGGACGCGGTTGACTGGATTTGCAGATCAAAAGTATTCATGAGCATCAAACCTCGAACGTCACCAGCGCCTCATATAACCCGGTCTTAGGGTTCTTTCGTACGTCCACGTCCGAATAGGAAATGGCTCGGATCTCATTTGCGAAGCGATCAACTGCGGCGCCGACGAGCTCGCCCGATAGAAAATTCTCGCCGAATTTTTTAAACGTAATATCGGTGAACACCGCGCCCCGGCTGTCCGCGTGTGCGATCACTCCGGAGAGAAAGTCCACCAGAAGCGAATTCAGGTCAACCGCCTCGATCGAGATTTCTTCTTTCGCCTGCCGCCGATTTTTAGACAGCAATGCGGCGTCCGGCTTCATATGGGCGGCAAGACAGGCAAGCGCATTGCGAAAAAGCTCCCGCGCGGTTTTCCCGCGCACACGCATGCGGATACCAAGCTCTTCGGGAATAATTTCAAAATTTTTATTCGCGGCCATAGATACGGCCAGTATACCATATTTTAGAACCGCGCAAGCCATGGAGCATCATGGGGGAATCTCCAAGGCAAGCGCTTCCCGCGCGACTTGCCGGTCGTCCCATGGGATCTTGGTTCCGTGGGGACCCATCATCCACGGCTCGCCCCCTTTGCCCGTGATAATCACCGCGTCTCCAGGCTGCGCGCGGCGGATTCCCTCTTGTATGGCAACTCGTCGGTCTATGATGCGAACCACGTGAGACCTGAATTTTTCAGAAAACCCGCATGCAATATCATCAAGAATTTTTTCCGGGTCCTCGTCATATGAATCCTCGTCCGTAAGAATGACGGTCCCGCAAAATTTTTCCGCAATCTTTGCAAACTCCGGCCGCTTCCAGGTGTCGCGTCCTCCACCAGTCGCGCCGAACACGCAGATGAGCTTGCCATGATTCGGCGCAAGCGTTTCGTACACGCTCCGCATCGAATCGGGCGTATGCGCATAATCGGCGATCACCGCAAATGGTTCCCGCCGCACATACTCCATGCGGCCTGCGATGCCCGATACGCGCCCGATCGCAGCCGCCATCTTTTCCAACGGCACGTCATAGCGCATGCCAACGGCAATCGCAGCGAGAATATTTGATACATTGAAATCTCCTTCCAAAAACGAATGAAACCGGATACCATCCACCATAAAAGAAATGCCGTTTGCATCATCAGATATATTATCAAGTTTCCAGACTAAGTCTGGAACGCGTTCCAGACCAAAAATACGGCCGTACCATATTTTCGTATGCGCCCGGGCCACTTTTGCAAAACTCTCTGATCGCAGATCATCGCGGTTGAGCACAACCGCGCCGTCAGACGCCACCGCGCGAAAAAGTTTTTGCTTTGTCGCGACGTAATTCTCAAACCCGCCGTGCGCCTCAATGTGCTCGGGCGCCACATTGGTGAGCACCGCCGTATCAAATCGGATAAACCGATGCCGATGCTGCATGATCCCCTGTGAAGTCACCTCAAGCGCCACGTATCGGCATCCTGCTTTTTTTGCGCGGGAAAGAAATCGCTGCAAAAAGAATCTCCCCGGCATGGTCATTTTCAGATCGTTCGGCGTCACCTCGTTGCCGATCCGAAACCGGAGCGAGGAAGACGACGCGGTTTTGTGCCTGCTCTCGGCAAGAATTTCATGCAGCAGCTCCACGGTGCTGGTTTTTCCTTTGGTGCCGGTAACGCCGATCACGATCATGGTGCGCGACGGAAATCTATACCAAAGCGCCGCCGCAAGGGCGAGGATAAAATGGTAGGCAGAATAAAATTTTTTTATGATTATCGAAACCATTGCATAACGCGGTACAATCCGGCCACAAACGGCCGATAGACGATTTCGACCGGCGGGGCGTACGTGACTTCGTCTCCGCCAAACCCTCGTTTGAAGCGCGTCAAGCCGGGCCATTTCTGCTCGTCAACCCCCCACAGATCATACCATCCGAATCCGCGCTGTTTTGCCTCAAGCGCGATGTGCCAGTGAAGCGCGTACGGCGTCATCGCGTTTCGCGCCTCATTGGATGATGCGCCGTGCAGATATGTGGCCACACCCGGAATTCCAAACGTCGGCTGATAAAAATTCACCAGCGCCGCCGCGATCGGCCTGCCTTCGTACTCGGCAAAGAACAGCTCGTTGGAAAAACGGGACGAGCGAGTCTTGATCAGTAGTTCGTAGTGACGCCGTCCATGCGTATGAAATCTATTTCGCCGCGCGGTCATCTCAAGCAGCCTCCAGAACACCTCAAAATCTTCCCCGGCGCTTCTGCGCAGCACCTTTGTCACGACGACTCCTTTCTTTGCCGCAAGACGGATATTATATCGCGTCTTCTCGCGCATGGCCCCAAGCATGCGATCTTCCGGCCGTGAGAGATCGAGCACGACTGTCGCCTGCGGCTGCAGCGGGCGCCCGATGTGTCCGGCCGCGGCAACGGCGTCAGACATTGCCATGCGACCCGCCGGTTCCGCGCGATCGACCCGAAAAAAAATCGATCGTTCGCTCCGGGCGATTTTCTCCACCTCGGCAAGAAGCGGTTCGACGCGCTCCGGAAAGACGGGCCGGCCCGCATAGAGATAATTCAATGCGCCGCGCCCGATCGTGTGACGCGTGATCAAAACATCTCCCAGCCGCCAGACAGCGCGACCCAGCGCTTTTTGAAAACCTTCCCACTCGGGGGATTGCAGAAAAGACCACTGGTTCACCCTTGCACCTTGTGTTGTTCCTGACATTATTTTGAGAGGATAATCAAAAATTTATATTTTTGGAAAACCGGAAGCGCACCAAGACAAGGTGCGGGGGTTCATGATTGTTTTTTGCCAAGATGCCTCAACGCATGCTGTACCCATTCCTCAACACGCGCGGCTTTGTGCTCCCCGGCGGAGGCGAGCGCCTCGCGCGCTTCACGCTGTGAATACCCAAGCCCCGTGAGAGCTTCGAGCGCATCCGCCTCGTGGCGCAGCTCCGGCGCATCCACGGCAACACCGCGGCCCGACATTTTTTCGCGCAGTTCGAGCACCACCTTTTCCGCGGTTTTTCGGCCGATGCCGGATACGCGCGTCAGGTACGACGTATCCCCTGCCGCGATAGCTTTTTTCAGTGTATCCACCGGCGCAATGTTCAAAACACCCAAGGCGCCCTTTGGCCCGATGCCGGAAATCCCGATGAGTAGCTCAAAGAGATCAAGCTCCGCAAAATGGAAAAATCCGTAGAGCTCATGCGAGTCCTCGCGCACATGATCGTGCGTCCATAGTTTGACAGCGGCCCCCTTTTCTGGCATTTTCTCAAGTGTACCAGCCCCGCAAAAAATCTTATACCCCACCCCGTGCACGTCAAGCAGGATAAACTTCTCCGCGACAAACTCGATTGTCCCCTCCAACGATCCGATCATGCCCATATCATACGGTAATTACGTAAAAGAAAAAAGCGTCATGTCCTTCACCCTTAAAAGTCAATTTAGTCCCACTGGGGATCAGCCGACCGCAATTGAAAAACTCGTTGGCGGGCTTCGCAATGACGCGCGGCACCAGACCCTGCTTGGCGTAACCGGGTCCGGAAAAACATTTACTGTTGCAAACGTGATTGCACAAATTCAGAAGCCCGCGCTTGTGATCTCGCACAATAAGACACTCGCCGCACAGCTCTATCAGGAATTTAAAGAATTCTTTCCGGACAACGCCGTGCATTATTTTGTCTCCTACTATGACTATTATCAGCCGGAGGCATACATCCCGCAAAGCGACACGTACATTGAGAAAGACGCAAAGATAAATGAGACCATTGACGCGCTGCGCCACTCCTCGACCGCGTCTCTGCTTACGCGAAAGGACGTGCTGATCGTGGCGTCGGTATCGTGCATCTACGGCGTGGGCAGTCCGGAAGAATACGAAAAGGTTTCCATCCGGCTCGCGGTCGGCAATAAACTCACCCAAAGAGAATTAGTGCGCCGCCTTACTTTGCTGCAATATACGCGCAATCCCATTGATCCGCGACAGGGACATTTCCGAACCCGCGAGAACCGGATCGAGATTTATCTGCCGTCAGGAGAAGAGATAGTCTCGGTTGAATTCGAGGACAACAAAATTTCTTTTATAGAAAAACGTCCAGTGACCCAACTGCAAACTACCGACTACAAACTAAAAACTGTTCGCATTTTTCCCGCCAAGCATTTTGTGACGCCAACCGACAAACTGAAACTCGCGATGCTCAATATCAAGAACGAGCTTGCCGAGCGCCTTACGGAATTAAACAGCCAAGGGAAAATACTCGAGGCGACCCGGATCCGCCAGCGCACCGAATTCGACATGGAGATGCTTGCGGCTACCGGATACGTCAACGGCATTGAAAACTACTCGCGCCATCTTGATTTCCGCGAAGCGGGCACGCCGCCGCATACCCTGCTCGACTACTTCCGCCACAGCCACGGCAATGATTTTCTCACCGTGATAGACGAGTCCCACGCTACCATCCCCCAGCTTCGCGGCATGTACGCCGGAGATCAGAGCCGCAAGCAGACGCTCATCAATTACGGATTCCGTTTGCCGTCAGCCGCGGACAACCGGCCGCTCATGTTTGACGAGTTTAACAAGCGCATCAACGAGACAATCTATGTTTCCGCGACTCCAGGCGCCTACGAACTGGATATGAGCACACAACCGACTCGCCGACTTTTTCATTCCAACCCCGCATCTCCAGCTTCCGGCTTCCAACTTCCGGCCTCCGGTGTTGCTGAACAAATTATCCGCCCCACCGGTATTCTTGATCCCAATATCGAAGTGCGACCGACAAAAAATCAGGTTATAGACGTAATCGCCGAAATCAAAAAACGAATCGCCAAGCATGAGCGATCGCTCGTGATGGCGCTCACCAAGCGGCTTGCCGAAGATGTCGCCGAATATTTGACAGATGCGGGCATCAGGGCCGAATACCTGCACTCCGAAGTAAAAACGCTTGACCGCCCGGACATTTTGAAGAAACTGCGCGCGGGCGAGCATGACGTGATCGTGGGCATCAATCTTTTGCGCGAAGGCCTTGACCTGCCCGAAGTATCGTTCATCGCGATCCTTGATGCGGATAAGGAAGGTTTCTTGCGCAACAAGACCACGCTCTTGCAGATCATCGGCCGGGCCAGCCGCCATATTGACGGCGCGGTGGTCTTGTATGCGGACACGATCACCGGCTCCATGGAAGCCGCAATCGGAGAGACCGAACGGCGCAGAAAAATTCAATACGAGTATAATATTGAGCACAACATCACCCCAACCGAGATTCAAAAAGAGATCCGCGCATCCATGCTCGCGCACATTGAACCGGAAGAAGACGAGGTGACTCTCAAAGGAAACACCACCGCCATCATCAAAGAACTCGACCGCGAAATGAAAAAAGCCGCCCGCACCATGGATTTCGAACGAGCGGCGCTCCTGCGAGACAAGATCAAAAAGTATCGGGGATAGCATGATTGACGGAAAAAACTTTTTCTGCTACACTATCCTCCATATGCCAAACACCAGATCAGCAATAAAGGCTCTTCGCCAGTCGGTCAGGCGGCGCAGCCAAAATATCCGGCGCAAGACCGCGTATCGGGATACGCTTAAACAAGTGAAGAAGCTCATCGCGAGCGCGAACGTTGCCGAGGCAGAAAAACTGGTACCAAAAATCTATAAGACGCTCGACAAGGCCGCCAAGACAATGGCGATCAAAAAGAATAAGGCGAGCCGCCTGAAGTCCCGGGTGGTGAAGGCAATCAAGAAGACTGCGCGTCGAGCTGGCGCGTGAGTAGTATGCGCGTGAGGGAATCACGGGGGGTTGAGCTCCCCGTTTTTATTTTGTAATCCTCTACAAAGAAGTTTTGGAGCATGGCACGGAGTTCCTGTCCGGGAATGCTTTTCACGAGCGTTTTTCCTTTTCTTATGACAAAGGGGTTGATCTTATGCTGCGCCGGAACCGACTCCCTCCGTTCTTCATATGATTGAATAATGAGCAGGGTCCGGCAATACCCGACCAGATACGAATAGAGTGAAAATTCCTCCTGTCCGGATGCGAGCATGCTGGGCAGTTCGGCAAGGGCGCGGCGGGGCGCGGCCATACAGAGATCTCCGAATTCAAAAATGGACGGCGCGCGCGATGCGGCGTGGCGCTTTTCGCGCTCCGGCTGCACCGCGTGTTTTTCAAGTTCGTTCACGATCGCCCAAAGATCGCTCCCAAGCGATACGAGATACTCGAGATCCACAGACGAGATTTTTATTCCCCGCCTTTGTGCCTCTGCAACGATCCACTTCCGTAACTCGGCCGGAGCAAGCGGCTTAAACTCCTGCACCGAATCGGCAAGCGGCCGCAGCTCGGCCAAACGCTCCTCCGCTTCTTTGCCAAGATCGTGGTCCCAAAAAATCATGAGCGTATCCGCATCGACTTTCACCCGTTCAAGGACGGAGAGGATTTCCCCAAAACCTTTTCCGCTTGAGCATGCGCGTTGCACCACGATGATCTTTTGCTTGGCGAAAAGGGACCCTGTTTCGGCAACCTGCTTGATTCGCGACGCGTCGTCCTCTTCGACATCGATCGTGTGTATATCAATATCAGCCCCGTGGAGGGACTGATATTCTTCAATCATTTCATACAATTTTTGCCGGCTCCGATAGGTGTCGGGGCCGCAGAGCAGATGGAGCATGCCGGTACAAAATTACTCCGCAAGTTTTTCCTGGATATCTTTTGCCTTGATCGCATCTTCAACGGCGCGCTTCCCTCCTTCCAACTCATTCGCCATCTTGATTCCCTGATCCTTATAACGCTCAACAATTCCGATGCCGCCGCCTGTGTCATCGAGCCGTTCTTCAAAGAAAGAACCGACGATCTCTGCTTGTATGCTCTGTGGAAACTTGGCGAGATTGTCGGGATTGCTCAAAAACGCCCGTACATCCTGCTCGGTTCCCCGATCGATCACCCCTTTTAATTGCACATAGATATCATCCATTGGTGTGTGTTATGTGTTATTGTAAATACTATGCAACAAATTTATATCCTTTCAATACGTCTTCAAACATGCTCCCAAAAAGAGAGCTCCATGACCCGCGCGCGCGCCCCATCCGTTTTTTGAGATACGCAGCCCTGAATTTTGCTTCGTCTGGTCTTTTGCTCGCTTTTCGCTGTTCCGCTTTGTATTGTTCCCATTCATCGTTCGCCGCCTCGGCATCAATATTTTGAGAAAAAAGTTGCGCCGCCTCGGCAAAACTGAGCGGGGCGCCTTCTTTTGCTTCCGCATCGTTTTCGTTCTTCAATTCGTGCACAAAGGTCTGGCGCACTTCCTTGTGTTCATCAAGACTAAGATTGAGGGCGCCGCCCACATCCGCAAGATAGCCGTTCAATTCATTAAGTTTTTCTTCCATGGCAGACCGCTGTCCGAGCAACAAGGTCGCGCGGTCAGTAGCAAGCATACCACCCGTGAGAAAATTTGCCACTCTTCCAAACCGAGACATCCGTTCTTTGACCAGACCGCGCAGGGCGTCGGCACGCTTCGTATTATCTTGGATCTGGAAGATCTCGGCGACATTACTGTCCTTGAGACCGTATTTTTGATAGAGCGCTTCAACCTGTTCATCTTTCGTGCGATATTCGCCCTGCTGGTATGCCTCAACCCGGCGGATCCTTTCTTCAATCTCCTTGAGACGGTCGGGCGCTTTCACGGCAACGAGCTCAATATGCTTTTCAATCAGCGCCCGAGTCCGATCCGCGCCGATGCCGTTGACAAAACTCTTCATGTATCCCTCGTCCTTGCCGGGTATATTTTCCGCATCAGCAATGTTGGCAAGCTGCTCCGCGGTTAAAGATTCAAGAAGTTTTTTTGTCGCATGTATCCGTTCTTCAAGCTTTTGCCGGGCCCGTTCAAGACGCCCGATATCTCCTTCCCGCAGTTCGTTTTTCGCAAGACGCTCTTTCAGCTGCGCTCCCTCATCACTATCCTGCTCAAGAATATGATTAAGCAGTTCACTGCGATGGGGATCTTGAGTAATCGCTCCCAACTCCAAAGTCGGATCCTTTGGTCCGGCTTCTTGTTCTTGGATTTCCCGCTTCGCTTTTTTGAGCTCCTCAATAGCCATAGATGTGAGGGGGTTAGTCAAATTTCTTCTGCGCTCCCCAATTATGCCCTAATTTTACGTCCACCACAAGCGGGACGTCAAGATCAGCCACGCCTTCCATGATCTGCTTCATTTCCGGGATAAACTTTTCGGCGCGGTCTTCTGCAATCTCAAACACCAATTCGTCATGCACCTGCAGGAGCATGCGGACATACTGCCGGTATTTTTTGGCGCGCACCCACTCATCCACCTTTACCATGGCAAGCTTGATGATGTCGCCGGTGGCGCTCCCCTGCACCGGCATATTCACGGCCATGCGCTCGGCCTCGCGCCGTATCTGAAAATTTGGAGAGGCAATCTCCGGAATGTATCGGCGTCTACCAAAGAGCGTTTCCACGTACCCGTGCTCGCGGGCAAATTCTTTGGTGTGTTCGATAAAATCGCGCACGCCGGAAAAGTCGCGAAAATATTCGTCAATGAATCTCTTGGCGTCAACGCGCGAAAATCCGGTTGCTTCGGCAAATGCGTTTTGCCCCATGCCGTAGAGCACGCCGAAGTTGAGCGTTTTTGCGGCGCGGCGCAACTGGGGTGTTACCTCTTCGGGCGCTATATGGTACACCGTGGCCGCGGTCATGGTGTGAATGTCGACGCCGTTTCCAAATGCCTCGATCATTTTCTCATCGTGCGCCATGTGTGCGGCAACTCGAAGTTCGATCTGCGAGTAGTCAAATGAGACGAGCAAAAATCCTTTCTCGGCCGCAAACGCCTTGCGAACTTCGCGTCCGTATTCGGACAATATGGGAATATTCTGCAGATTGGGATTTGACGACGAAAGCCGCCCGGTTGAGGTGCCGGCCTGGTTGAACGT
>CAYVMH010000010.1:0-2315 GCA_964452595.1 uncultured Candidatus Saccharibacteria bacterium | reverse complement strand
AGTTTTTTCCCAATCTGCCCCAACAGCTTTTGATCCAGCAGAATACCGCGATCCTCCATATCCGCGAGAATGCGCGGAAGCGGAAGTTCAATGTCGCGGAAAACTTTCTCGGCGTTTGTTGCCGCGAGTTTTGTTTTCAAAGATGCAGCCACCTCAAAGAAACATCTCAGGTTCAGAGATGAATTTTCCTGCACGGGGTAGCCCAATTCGCGGGACGCGACCGCGGCCCATGAAAAATCCTGGGCGGACGAGTCTGCGAGGTACGCCGCGATCATCGTATCAAATTTGATCTCTCCCAATTCAATCCTATCCTGACCGTGTCGGTACAAAAAATGAATCAGCGATTTGGCGTCATGGCAAACAAATTCGCCTCTCTCAAAAAACCGTTGTGCGTCGCGGCTTTTGAACGCGGCATCCTCCAACAGAAACGGCGCTCCGCCATCTTCTACCACGCACACGCGCCCGCCTATCAGCAGCAGTCCCGTATGAGCTTTTGGTTTGCGCTTCTTAAGGTATGCGCCAAATTCCCGTGCGCTTCGGACAGGTAGGGCGTTGGCTTCAGCAGTACCCGTGACTCCAGCTTGGACGGCGTTATTGGGCAGGTCAAGCAGTGATGGCTGTGCAGCGCGTGGTTCCCGTGCCGCGCTTCGGCGTTTTTTGGCAGCACTTTTTTCGGCTCCGCTTTTCTCCTTGCCATTCAAAAGCCGTTTTAACAAACTCAAAAATCCGTATTTGCGAAAGATTCTCGCGGCGGCTTCCTCGTGCGATCCATCATGCCACACCACGTCCTCCGGCCGAACCGTGATCGGCGCGTGTTCATCAATCCGCGCAAGCTCGCGCGAGAGGAGCGCGTCTTTTCTGCCCTCGCGCAGTTTTGCCGCGACCGTTTCGGAGATGTCTGTTGTTCCTTTCTCAAGCGCCGCATATATCCCATCGATTGACCCAAATTTTTTCAGGAGATCAGTGGCGGTTTTCTCTCCGATCCCTCGCACGCCTTTAATGTTGTCAGACGCGTCGCCTTTTAATCCTTTGAGATCAATGAGCTGCTCCGGTGACAGGCCGTACCGCTCGCGCACCTCATCCTCCCCGTACTCCGCGATATCGTTGACGCCCTGTTTCATCGTGTACACTTTCACGTTTGGGCGCACAAGCTGCAGCGCGTCCGAATCTCCGGTAATGATGATTACCTCGCAGTCCTTCGCTGCGACAAGCTCAGCCGCCATGGTGCCGATAATATCGTCCGCCTCATACCCCTCTTTCTGGAATATCGGGATCCCGAAGGCCTCTACCAGTTCATGCACTTTTAAAAACTGACTTTTCAGCTCATCCGGCGTTGGCTTCCGGTGCGCTTTGTATTCCTTATACTGCTCGTGCCGGAACGTTTTCCCCGGCATGTCAAAAGCCGCGGCCAGATAATCCGGCCGCAGCTCCTTCAAAATCCGCAGCAAAATTGACGCAAACCCGTACACCGCGCCTACCGGCTCGCCTCCATTGGCTGTCAGCGGCGGCAAGGCATGGAACGCCCGGTGAATGATCGCGTGCGAATCAATGAGTACGATTTTTTTCATTACGGCTGCACAATACTGAACGGCGCATCACTGTTATCGGCGCTCGCCCCGCCTGAAAGACGAATATAGAACGTGCTTCCCGGCGTAAGGGTGTTTGGAATCGTCCATGCATACTGTCCCTGATCTGCGGAGACGCCGGAAGCTATAATCGAGATGAAGTTACAGAAGCCGCACGCGGCATTGGGAGTTTCGCGATAAAGATAAATACCCGTGGTACCGGAACCTCCTGTCCACTTTATGATCTGCGTAGTACCGATGTTCCATACTTCTCCACCGTTTGGCAAAAGAACTTGTATGGCGGATGGAGTTTTGGCAAAGATGAGGGAGTTGTTAGATTCGTTCGTTTCCGCGATGAGGTTTGCGGGGTCGAGGATGAGCTCGACTTTTTTTGACTGATTGTAGTAGTCCTGCTCTTGTTGCTGGATTATCCAGCCAAAAGTCAAACATTGTCCGTTTTTCAAATCTTCTGGCGTTCCACCCGCACCTACCCGGCGCTGGTGTTTCTTACCTTGCAGATCATAAACCGCATAGTCAAAGGGAAAGTCGGTGAGGCTCGGGTTCATCTTTTTCAGATCATTGGTGCTTTGGGAACCGTCCACGCAGAAGGTTGCGTTGAAGCCGTAGGGATGTAAACTTTCCTTAGTGATGCCGGTGACGCGGAGATCGGTTGTTGTAGTGGGACTGCCGCTGGTAATCGTAATCGCCCGACCATCCCCAAATCCCCCGTCTTTCGGACAGAATCTTCCG
>CAYVMH010000009.1:0-13841 GCA_964452595.1 uncultured Candidatus Saccharibacteria bacterium | reverse complement strand
GGGCATGCGCTTGGCGCCGGCAAGTTGATGCGAAAAGGCGTGCAGTTGCGCGAAGAGCGAAAGCAGCAAATCGCGGAGCGCGAGAAAAAGTATGAGCATCTCTCAACAGATCAGCTGCGCTCCGATACGAGAGCGGGCAACCTCATCTATACCCAAGAAAATGCTGCTCGCATAAGCGCGCTGGCAAAACGAGGGGGAGGACTGGATGGCATTCCTGAAATAGAGCTTGCCACCATGAAAGAGATCCTTGACCGCTACCAGATGACAAGCGATATTGCAAAAGTCAATCCCAAATTTGCCGATAAAACAACCATTGGCGCAGCAGGCAGAGAAGAGATTGCCGAGCAGGGTTATGGTGCTCTCACTCTTCCAGCAAATGCGTCTGACGAAGTAAAAGCGGTACACTATGCCGGAGCGCATCTTTCCGGTCAGGATATTGACCAGAAACTGGATGTGAATACGCTTGACGGCGACGACGAAAAATCAAAAGCGCTCCGCGCAGGTATAGTAGAGAACGTAAACCTTACGCAGAGACGCATTGAGGATCTCGTGCAAAAGAATTACTCGGTGGCGAAAAAAGTTGTTGACGATATGACTACATTTATAGGCCGGCTTGATGCACAGATCACCACCGTTGATCAGCAAATCGCCACGGCACAGCAACAAGGCAATGCCGCAGAGGTAACAAGGCTACAAGTACAAAGAGCCGGCCTCCAGAGACAGCGCGCGCCCAAACAAGCAATACTGAATAATCTTCGCACCACACCAGGCGGACGCGCGCTTGGTCTTGCTGCGCCTGCGCTTGAGTTGACCGGAAGTAGAGTTATCACGGGAAGCAGGCAATCGCTTACGGTAGACGTAAAATCTCGCATACGAGGCGGCAGCGGGAGATATACTTTTGCGTTTCCTGCACCCGTTCCCGGATTCCAGATCGACCCAACCGGCGTACTTTCCACAGATCCGGCTAATCTACCCGCAGCAGGCAGTAGGCATCCAATCACCGTTCAGGTAACTGACGCGGCAGATCCAACACATCCGACCGACATTACTCTTAATGCGGTGATCAATTAATCCAACAGGTGATGCCCAGACGCCCATAGAACTTGCGCGAAAACATTATGAGAATTGATTTTTTTGATGATGTGCTCGTAAAATTTATTAAATCGCTGGAAAAACAGACCATCGCCAAGATCATGCGCGAGATTGATCTGCTGGAAAAATTCGGGCATCGGCTTGATATGCCCCATAGCAAAAAGATTTTCCACAATTTGTTTGAGTTGCGCGTCCGAGGCATTCAAGAAGTCCGGATATTCTACACGTTCTTCGGTGAACGAGCTGTTCTTCTCCATGGGTTTATAAAAAAGTCCCGGAAGATTCCTCCGCGAGAGCGAGCGCTTGCTATGCGAAAATTAAACCGCTTGACGGGAATATAGCATATACGCTATACTTATGATTATATGAAAAACTATACGACAGTAAAAAGAAAATTGCTCCGAGATCCTGCGATCAAACGGGCATATGAGGCGCTTGGCCCCGAATATGCATTGAGCGAGATAATTATCAGGAGGCGGATCGAACGGGGGATGACCCAGAAAGAACTGGCACGAAAGATCGGCACTACGCAGTCGGCCGTGTCCCGTCTTGAGTCGGGCAGATACAACCCAACCATTGATTTCCTTCGCGTCCTTGCCAAGGCGCTCGATCGCGAGTTGAAAATTTCTTTGTGACTATGCCGCGACACCCCGTAGAATTGAGCCAAAGACAGTACGAGGTGTTTCTTCTCACGGACAGAAAAACGTGGTAGGATGCAATCATGTCCGATTTCGAAGAAATAAAACAAAAGGCTGGAGTAGTTTTGCGGCAAGCCGGCGTCAGACGCGCGGCGGTGTTTGGTTCGTTTGCGCGAGGCCAGGCACACAAGGAAAGCGACATTGATCTCTTAGTTGAATTTGAAGGACAAAAAACACTCCTTGATCTCGTGGCGCTTAAAACACATCTGCAGCAGATGCTTGGCATCAATGTTGATCTCATAACCTATCAGTCGCTCTCTCCATTGCTTCGAGACTCTATTTTACGGGAACAAATTCCTCTCTATGGATAAAGACCCTAAACTGTTTCTCAAACACATACTCGAGAGTGTCCAACAAATAGAGGAGTATGTGGGTGGTATTTCTAGAGAACAATTTCTCGCTTCTCCACAGATTCAAGATGCGGTCATGAGGCGGCTTGCGGTTATCGGCGAGGCAACCAAGAATCTGCCGAATGACATGCGTGAGAAATATGCGCAAATCCCGTGGAATAATATCGCGGGCATGCGCGATATGCTTATTCACGAGTATTTCGGCGTTGATACGGAAATGGTCTGGAACACGATTGAAAAAGATCTTCCCGTATTCAAGACACGTGTGGAAAATATCCTTGCAGCACTCGAAGAAACGTAAGCGGCACGGACTTATATAGAATCCGTGCCGAGTCTAGTAGCTTCAGTATATGGCGCCCACTCAGTGTTTGTCAACGGATCGGACGTGCGGTAAAATTTGAAAGCGATCTTCTATTTGCCGGAGCGTTTGCGGAGCGTGGGGTATACCCCGATTGCAAGCGCGAGTAGAAGAATAGCGATAGTGAGATAGAAAAGTTGCATAACAGTAGATGCGAGCGAAACCTCACCGATTGTCACAAACACATCAGCGACAAATTTCATCTGTGAATCGGAAAGCATATGCACATAATAAACTTGGTGCGGGACGATGTCAAGCATCAAGAGAACGCCAAAATACATACATCACCATGCCCCGACACCCCATAGAATTGAGCAGAAAACATTATGAAGAGCTGCCGGCTGTGCTCAAGCAGGCGTTGTTTAGCACGGAAATCGCGGAGCAGATGTTTGAGATCGGGAAAAAGTTCGGGTTGACGATTGAGAAGACCGGCATCATGGCCGAGGAGACCGGGTACGTGATGCTCGGCCTCGCACGACCGAATGAATTTGTGAAGAATCTTGCGGGCGAGTTGGGTGTTGACACCGGCAAGGCGCAGGATATCGCCGCAGAGATCAATCATCAGATTTTCTTTCCGCTGCGGGAGGAGCTGAAGCGCGCGCATGATTTTGATATGGACGCCCGACCGACCGAACCGTTGTTTGGGCGGGCGGGCGAGATCGCGGGAGCCGCCGGCGGAGCGCATGTCTCGGGCATGCAGATGCCGCCACACATTACCAAAACATTTATTGAGCAGAAGTCGCCGCTGGTTTCCGACCTCACGCGGGTAACTCGGCCTGGCGTCCCCGCGCCAACCACCACTCCCTCCCCTCCTTCCCAAGGAGGGGGCAAAGGGGAGGTTAAACCCGCCCTTGTCCAAGGGGAAGTCAACCGACCCCCGACGCCCGTACAGCCGCCGTCTTTTCAGCCGCCGGCATCCCCGACCGGCAGAATTGATGATTTACAAAAGATGGTTGAGAAACCTCCGCTGCCCGTTACCGCCATACCGCAGCCCGAAGCAAGGCCCTCCTCACCTGCCCCGTCTCCCTTGCCACAACAGCCAGCCCCGGAGTTATTTGCCTCGCCAAGCCGCAAGCTCATGGACTTACAGAGCACGCTTGAAAAAAAAGAAGAGGCGATCAAACCTAAACCGCCCAGCGACACTGAACCGTGGGAAAAAGATCTGGGAAAAGAGGTGTCGTCTCTGCTCGCCCAAAAACCTGCGAGGCGAGGCAAGGAACCGCCGCCCATTGATCTGCGTCAACTGCAAAAACCTTTGGCGCAACCTCCACTACCCGTCCAACCCGGTCAGCCAAGCGGACAGAGCAAAATCCCGCCGATTGATCTTCGCAAGACACAACCAACTCCTGTTCAGCCAACCCCGACCTTGCCACGCGCCGCCATTCCACAACCCCAATCCACAACGCCGCCGCCACTCAATCCCATTCCGCCCGCTCGACCGCGCATGACTCCGCAATTACAGGACCTGCCGGGCAGATCGGCCGGTCAGGACACAATCAATAATCAACTTCGCGCCGAGACGGGCACCACGCTGCTTGAAGAGAAAATGCGCGCGGAGCCGCCAAGAAAAGCGGTATTGCCCAAGAGCGAACCGGCCCCGGATGGCGCCGGGGGAGGGGATCCATACCGAGAACCGATTGATGAGACAGGAGTATAAATCCAGTCATATAGCTTTTGGATGAAACAGTACCAGGTTCCACAATTCATCACGATCGAAGACAAGGTGATCGGCCCGCTCACACTCAAACAGTTCGGGTTTCTTGGAGCGGGAGGAATTCTCATCTTTGTCTTGCATTCCCTGCTGGCGCCGCTTCTGTTCTACCCGATTGCCGGACTGATCGGCGGCATTGCGGCATCGCTCGCATTTCTCAAAATACAGCAGCAGCCGTTTCCCGCCGTGATCAGGCGCGCATTCATGTTTTTTATCCGCCCGCGGCTATACTTATGGAAGCCAACCCGATCAGGTCAGTCTGACGGGAAAGAGTGGACAAAACAGCAGACCGGCGCCGCGCCCGATCCGACGAAAACCGAGGCGACCATCGCCGCGATTCCGAAAATGTCCGCGTCAAAACTCTCGGACCTTGCGTGGAGTTTGGATATTCAGGGGAGAAAGAGAGAAAATGATAAATTTCAGTGAATGTCACAGACATTCCAGACTTAGTCTCCTGGAGACTAAGTCTGGAATGAAACCCAATTACTTACTATGGCAGCCGGAGCATCTGCGCAACAATTTCTTGCCGTTGACAATATCCGTGAAGACGTCGTCCTTCTGAAGCGCGGCGGACTTCGCGTAGTCCTGATGTGCTCGTCCATTAATTTCGCGCTCAAGTCCACAGAGGAGCAGGACGCGATTATTTATCAGTATCAAGATTTTTTAAATTCGCTTGATTTCCCACTCCAGTTCGTGGTGCATTCGCGCCGGTTAAACATCGCCCCATATCTTGAGTCTCTCAAAGACAGACAGAAAGAGGAAGACAATGAACTCATGAAAATCCAGATCAGCGAGTATATTGAGTTTGTAAAAACATTTGTCGATCTTACCAATATCATGTCCAAGACTTTTTACACCGCGGTGCCGTTCACGCCCACCGCCTTTGAAAAAAAGGGGTTCTTCCATGATCTGATGGGGTCTCTGAAGTTCGGAGCAAACGGAAAAAGCGCCGACGCCGGAACGTTTGAAGAACAAAAAAATCAGTTGTGGCAGCGAGTTGATACCGTGATGAATGGTCTGCAGCGCCTTGGCATCAGGTCCGCTCCCCTGAACACCGAGGAGCTCATCGAGCTGTTTTATGGACTGTACAACCCGACAGAGTTTGAGAAAGTAACAACGCCGCAGGAATTAACAGGATAGGAACATTCCAGACTTAGTCTCCAAGGAGACTAAGTCTGGAATAACTATCGCCTATATGTCCCTACTTACCGCCAAAACCGAAAAGCCCGACGACATCCTTGCGGTTTTCCCGCAGGAGATATACCGCAGCGGGGAGCTGGCTCTTCGCGACGTATTAAGTCCGTCCGCTTTGCAGATCAACCCGTCGTCGGTGCGCCTGGGCGCAAAATTCGCGCGGACCATGTTTGTATTCTCCTACCCGCGGTATCTGCACACCAACTGGTTTAGCCCCATCATCAATCTTGACCGCGTCTTTGATATTTCCATGTATATCCACCCGGTTGATACGGCAACGATCCTGCGCACCCTGCGGCGCAAGGTGGCCCAGGTGCAGTCGCAGATCGCGGAGCGCGAACAAAAAGGCTTGGTCCGCGACCCGATACTCGACACCGGCTACCGCGACCTTGAAGACCTGCGGGACAAACTGCAGCAGGCACAAGAGCGGCTGTTTAATTTCGGACTCTATATCACCATTTATGGATTCAGCGAAGACGAGCTCAACAAGACCGAGACCGAGATCAAGTCGGTGCTTGAGGCGCGCCTCGTCTATATAAAACCCGCGCTCTTCCAACAGGCCGAGGGTTTCAAGTCTGTGTTGCCGCTTAATTTTGATGAACTTGCCATACACACATACCTTAACTCATCTCCTATTTCATCAACTATTCCATTTGTCTCGTTTGACCTCACCTCAAACAAGGGCGTGCTCTTCGGGATCAACCGCCACAATAATAGCCTGGTGCTGTTTGACCGCTTTTCTCTGCCCAACGCCAACATCGTCATCTTTGGAACCTCCGGAGGCGGCAAAAGCTATTTGACCAAGCTCGAGGTCCTGCGCTCGCTCATGTGGGGAATAGACGTCATTATTATTGATCCGGAACGCGAATACGAATATGTGACCGAGGCAGTTGGAGGATCATACATCTCGATCTCGCTCACGTCCAAAAATCACATCAATCCTTTTGATCTGCCCATCCCGCGGGAAGACGAGTCCCCGGCAGATGTCTTGCGCTCAAATATCGTAAACCTGGTGGGGCTTTTCCGCATCATGCTCGGAGGGTTGACGCCGCAGGAGGACGCCATCCTTGACGCCGCGATCACGGAGACCTACGCCTCGCGCGACATCACGCCCGAGTCTGATTTTTCCAAGACAGATCCGCCGATGCTTTCTGATCTTGAGTTGGTACTCGCGAGCACGGCCGGAGGAGAGGACTTGGCGACACGCCTCAAAAAATTCACCACAGGCACGTGGTCGGGTTTCTTAAATCAGCGCACCAATATCGAGGTGAAAAACCGGCTCGTGGTGTTTTCCGTGCGCGACATGGAGGACGAGCTGCGCCCGGTCGGCATGTTTATCATCTTGCGCTACATCTGGAACCTGGTGCGGACGGTGCTAAAAAAACGGATTCTTGTGGTAGATGAGGCGTGGTGGCTCATGAAGACGGAGGACGGCGCGTCGTTCCTCTTCGGGATCGCCAAACGGTGCCGTAAATATTTTCTCGGACTCTCCACGATCACGCAGGACGTGGGAGATTTCTTAAACTCCTCGTATGGCAAGCCCATCATCACCAACTCGTCGCTCCAGATCATCCTCAAGCAATCTCCGGCAACGATTGACCTCGTGACCAAAACATTCAACCTGACCGAGGAAGAAAAATTTCTGCTGCTTGAGTCGGAGCGGGGCGAGGGGATATTTTTTGCCGGACTCAAGCATGTGGCGATCAAGGTGATCGCATCATACACCGAAGACCAGCTCATTACCTCGGACCCGTCTCAACTGGCCCTGATTAAGCAGGCAAAGGAGGACTTTGAGCAGGAGCAGGAGATGCGGGCAGCGCCATGATCCTTCATCGTGCTGATCCGCCAGTTGGCGGAGAAAAATCTGTACCTATGGTATACTCCAACCATGAGCCGATCTAATCTTACAACACGTGCCGGGCTTCTGCTTGTCGGAGCGCTCTTTGCCACGCCGGTTTTTGCGCAAAATTTTGCGCTTCCTCTGGCCCTGTCGCTTGATATACAGCCCCCCTCGCCATCGCCAAGACAGAGCGTCACGATTTATGCCGCAACCCCAACGCTTGATACGGCAACGGCATTTTTTGATTGGACTGTTGATAGAGTGCGCAAACCAGAACTTTCCGGATATGGCAATAATTCAATCCGGTTGACCGCTGGAGACGTGGGAACATCAATGCGCGTGGATGTCGCTGTCACGGGCGTAAATGGGCAGCAGGCGCAATCCTCAATAACCATCTACCCCTCTACGGTAGCGCTTTCGTGGTACGCCCAGACCTACACCCCGGCATGGTATCAGGGAAAGGCGCTGCCAACCCCGAACTCCGTAGTGGTTGTCAGCGCAACGCCGCATATTGTCATCAACGGCGCTACGCTGAAACCAACCGACCTTGTGTATACCTGGGGATATGAGGGTCGGGATCGCCTGCTCACGGGAGTCGGCAGGCAATCATTTGCGGTACAGATGCCTGATCAGATAGACGTTGACCAGCAGGTGCGCGTAAGCATTGAAGACATGGACGGACGCATCCGCAAAGAGGGGAGCATTTTCATCACAACCACCGCGCCCCGCGCGGCAGTGTACCGGCTCACACCTTTGGGCGGCATAGACCCGCGCGCGGCGGCATCAACCATTCCCGCGTTCAGGCATGAGACCATTGATGTGCAGGCAGAGCCGTTCTTCTTCCCAACGCTTTCCAAAAAAGATGTGCGATTTCAATGGACCATCGGCGGACTTATCCCCCAAGGAAGCCCGCAAAATCCTTTTGTCGTCACCATCGAGGCCGGAGATCCCAATCTGGAGAGTCTTCCGGTATCCGCGGAGATAACCCAGGCCCAGCCCAATAATTTGGTGGCGCGGGCAATCGCGTCAGTGTTTATGTTTTTCAAATGAGTACTCGCAACATAAAATATGACCGCTCCCCATCATTCCCGCGTCCGCCAAAAGCGGATCCGCCTCCGGCGGAAAAGCGGGAATCCAGAGTGTGCGGCAACCGAGACCAAAATCCTGGATTCCAGATCAAGTCGGGAATGACAAAGATGGCGTTAGCTGTATTCATCTTTTTTGGTATTGTATTTTCTTCTCCCGTCCACGCACAACAAAATCTTGCCCAGCAGCCCTGTTACAGCGACCGGGGCGGGTACTGTATAAAAATTGTCGCGCCAAAGAGCCCGCAAAAGGACGCGAGTGCGGGGTTTGCCATTGTCGGACTTGAATTTTTGGGCGAGTCTGCTGATCTCGGCGATCTCCTGGCAAATCTCTATTATTTTCTTTTTGGCTTGGTCGGGATCTCGGCGCTTGTCATGTTTGTCTGGGGCGGCATTGAATACATGCTTGCCGGAGATAAGGATCCGAGCGAGGCCAAAAAGCGCATGAAAAACGCGGTCTTTGGTCTGGTGCTTGCGTTGAGCTCGTGGCTCATTCTCTACACCATCAATCCGGATCTCGTAAGCCGCCTGGATATTAATCTTGACCCGATTACGCCGCAGCAGCGAACTGATCAACCCCCGAGCAGTACGATCCCCCCCCCTGATCAGATACCACAATAAAAGCATGAATTCTCTTGACCAAAAAAAACGAATTATCTATTTTTCCGCGATTGTTATTATTTTGATTGCTGGGGTATATCTAGCGTGGAGATTATTTATCAGCGGCGGTGCGCCGGCGCAACCCACCGGACAGCCGCCGATCACCGGCAGCGTACCTGGATTTCCAACGCCGGGAGCTCCGACGACGCCCGTGCCCGGCGTAATCGGCACCTCGACGACGCCCATTGCAACGCTTCCCCCAGAGGCCCAGAAATTACTGCAGCTCACGGACTACCCGGTCATCGGCCCTTCGTTGAACAACGACGAAACTAAAATCTTCTTCTATAGAAAAGAGGGTGGGGGATTGTACACGGTTGATTTTGACGCAAAAAATACGGAAAAGCTCGCGCCGATCACGGTTGTTGGACTGCTGGACGCGACGTGGTCCCCGGCTAAAGATCGCTCCGCGGTGCAATACCTTGACCAAGACACGGTCAAGAGTTTCCTGCATATCGGCACCTCAACGGTCGCGGTGCTTCCGCCCGATACGCGCTCGCCCGCGTGGTCGCCGGACAGAAAATCAATCGCCTATCTTATCGTGAAAGACGGCATCGCTCATTTGATTATTGCGGACGAGGCCGGGAAAAATCCGCGCACTGTTTTTTCAAATCAATTGCGCGATGCCTCAATTTCCTGGATCACATCCGACAAGATCTCGTTCACGACCGCGCCTTCCGGACGAGCCGAGGGATTCGTATTTTCATATAGCCGCGGATCAGGTTCCTTTAGTCAGGTACTCGGGCCCCGCTTCGGCTTGACTGCGCGCTGGTCTCCAGACGGATCAAGGGTGCTCGCATCCTTCACCAACAGAGCCGGCCGCAATCCGCAACTTGCGTTGTTGGACGCTGCCGGCACAAAATTACACCAGCTCTCCGTGATAACGCTCCCCGATAAGTGTGCGTGGTCATCGGATAGCCAAGACCTGTATTGCGCCGTTCCCAACAAAACATCCGCCGACACCACCTGGCCCGATGACTATCTTCGTGGCGAGCTTGCCTCGTCCGACAGGGTCATACACATCAACCCCGCCACCGGCGATATCGCGCCGGTGCTTGACGAGGGGTTGCTCTCGATTTCTCATCTCTTGGTCACCAAAGACAAATCGCTTCTTTTCTTCATCAACCGCATCGATGGCACGCTGTGGAGATATAAATTGAAGGAATAATTATGGGTACGGTTTGATCACCACCATGCGGCTGGGTTCGCGGCCAACGGATTCGGTAGCGATGTCCGGGTATTCGGCAAGAAGCAGGTGTACGATTCTTCTTTCAAACGATGACATGGGACGAAGCGGAACTTGTTTTCCGTACAGGCGCACTTCTTTTGCCGCGACCTTCACGTCCTGCTTCAGATCATCGAGACGACGCATCCGGTAGTCGTTGATGTCGAGCGTAAATTTTTGTTCCTCTCCGTATTTTTTGCGTATGATCTTTTTGACGAGATGCTCGATGGCGCCCAGATTATTGCCGCGCTCGCCGATCAGTACGCTGCTCACCGACGCTCGCCCGTCTTCTGACTCTACGGACACCATTTCCCGGTTGCGGAGCGCGGCATCCCAAAGCCATACGCTGATCCTCGTGGTAGCGCCCCGATGCACCAACACATCCCGCACCTCGCCGCCAAATCCCATGGCGGCGAGCAGCGTCCTTATTTCTCCTATGATACGCTCCGTTTCCATAATTTCTTCACTATAAGTTCCTGCACGATACCAAAGACGTTCAATACTGTCCAGTAGAGTCCGAGCGCAGCCGGAGAGGAGAGCGCCGCGATGAAAATGACCGCGGGAAAGAGAAAGGGCGCCTGTACACGCATGACGCGGCTAAATTCCGGCTCGTCTCCGGGTGGAGCATCCGGCATGGCAAGCTTTATCTGAAAGTATTGAGAGACGGCAGCAAGTACGCCCAACATAATACTTCGACGAGCAAGATCAAGGAAACCAAAGCTTATGGGGTCGAGAAACTCGGGCCTCATGACAAACGAATACAGGTAGGAGAGCTGTGACGGATCAACTATGGCGCGAAATACGCCAAACAGGGCAAAGAGGATCGGAAGTTGTATGAGCATGACTAGACACCCGGAGACCGGGGAGAACGGGCTCATGTTGTGTTTTGCATACAGCTCCATCATCGCCTTGCCCTGGGCCTCGCGATCGTGTTTGAAATTTGTTTGGATTTTTTTCAACTCGGGCTGCATGGCAGCCATGCTCTTCTGTGACTGCTGCGCTTTCCAGAAAAGGGGTGCGAGCAGGAGCCGTATCACGATAGTCAGCACGATGATTGCAAGACCCAGATCGTGCCAGGGCAGAATATTATATAAAAATACCAGGCTGTTAAAGAGCGGCCGCCAGAAAAAGTCGGTGTAGAGGAATACAAAGATATTCATAGGGGATCGTACCCGCCTGCGCACCACGGATGACAGCGCCCGATTCGTTTCAGTGATACCACAAGGCCCCTTAAAAGTCCATATTGACGAAGCGCCGCAATCGCATACGCTGAACAGGTAGGGAAAAATCTGCACACGCGATAGGAAAGCAGGTATCCTGCGATGCCGTGCTCGAACGAAAACGTCAGTTGATATGCGCGCAGGAGAAAAACACAGAAGCTAACCGCGCCGGAGCAATGTTGAGGTGGATCGTTCAAGTCCTTCATAAAATGAATCGCGCGTGGCCCGGGCAGCATCTTTCTTAAAGACGACCGCGAGATCTACGGGTACACGAAAGAGATCCGCTCGTTTTCGATACCACTCCCGCGCTCTCCTGCGAAGCCGGTTGCGCGTTACCGCACGCTTTGCAACGACCCTTGATGCCACAAAGGCGAGACGGGAGCGGGAAAGATTGTTTTCCCGCGAGATGACGCAAAAAAGCGGTGATTCGACGCGCCTCCCCCGCGAAAAAAGCAATCGAAAATCGGCGGCGGTGAGACGCTGCACTGATTGCATATTAAACGGACAGCCGCTTTCGTCCTTTTGCCCGGCGTCGCGCGAGGACCCGCCGTCCGGACGCGGTCTTGGCGCGGCTCCGAAATCCGTGCGTCCGTTTCCGTTTCCGTTTGGATGGTTGATAAGTTATCGACATATCATGCACATGCTTTCCACAAAGTTCATACATTGACCCTTGTGGAAAACTTTTGGTACACTTGAGTATACCTTATTGAGCGACAAAAGCCAAGCGCCAAAAGTCTAGCGCATGATGAGTAAGCAAGAAGTTGTGTGGCTTTCGTCTTTAGTCGTTTAGCTTTAATCTACCACTCAATGGAAAAACAAGAACTTTGGCAAATGTGCTTATCAAAGATCGAGTTGGATATTTCCCGGCCGAGTTTTCTCACGTGGTTTCAGGAAACGGGCATCACGCACGTTGACGAGGGTGTCGCAACCGTGTGCGTCCCCAACGCATTCGTGAAAGAATGGCTGCAAAACAAATTTCATAAAACAATCCTCCACGCGCTGCGCGCCGTGTCCGCGGACATCAAGGATATCCAGTACGTGATTAGCAGACCGGAAGGTGGGGGTGTAAAATCGCTTGCGCTCATGCACGGGGAGTTGGCGCGGCGCAGGCGTTCTCCGGCGTCGGTGTCCGTCGGAGATGATGAGTCGGGCTCCATGAAAGATCTGACCGTTGATCCGCTTACCAATCTCAATCCGCGATATACGTTTGATACGTTTGTGGTAGGATCGTTCAATGAACTCGCCCACGCCGCAGCGCAATCTGTGATCAAAAACCCGGGGACAAGTTATAATCCACTGTTCATCTATGGCGATGTAGGTCTTGGCAAAACACATCTGATCCAGGCCATCGGCAATGACCTGCTTGATAAAAACTCGTCCTACAAAGTGCGCTACATACCGGCTGAGAAGTATATGGGAGAGATCGTCGAGGCGCTCAAGAATCAGAGTATGCAGCAGCTCAAGCATAAATACCGCGACATTGATTTACTCATACTCGACGACATACAGTTCATCGCCCGTACCGAAAAGATGCAAGAAGAGTTTTTTCATACATTCAATGCGCTGTACGAACGCAACAAACAGATTATCATCTCTTCAGATCGCCCCCCGCACGCAATCTCCACGCTTGAACAACGCCTCCGTTCCCGATTTGAGGGCGGGATGATCGCCGATGTCGGCCTTCCGGACTTTGAGACCCGTCTGCTTATTCTCAAGACCAAAACCGAGACCAAGCGCGTGACCGTGCCCGAAGAGGTACTGCGCCATCTTGCCGAGAAGATCACCAAAAACATACGCGATCTTGAGGGGGCGCTCAATAGGATCATAGTCGCGTCAAAACTCTCAAGCGCTCCGATGAGCGTAGAAGGCGCGCGCAAGATCATCTCAAGCCATGCCGCGGCGCCAAAAAAATTTGTTTCCGCAAAGAAAATTATCAAGGCCGTATCCGAATTCTACGACATAACCGAAGGCGAACTCCTGCGTCGTTCGCGCAAGCAAGATGTGGTGAAGCCGCGCCAGATCGCGATGTATCTGATGCGGGAAGAAATGAAAAGCTCGTTTCCCTCCATCGGCGAGAAATTCGGGGGACGCGATCACACCACCGCGATTCACTCCTGTGAAAAAGTTGGGAAAGAGCTCTTAATAAACCAAGAATTACATGAGGAGATCCGCCTGATACGCGAGAAGATTTTTCAGGAAACATAGCATGATCTTTTTGTTGTCCACAATCATCGCACATCATCTGTAGAACGAGAACAGGAAGACGCGCGCGCATGTATGCCATGATGGCGCGATGTCCACAAGATGTGTCAACTAATAATAACAATAAAATACTTTTCTATTCTAAAAAATTTTATTAATTATTAGCGAGTCGTTGCGCGCGCATGAAATTTACATGCATTAGAGAAAAT
>CAYVMH010000008.1:0-13881 GCA_964452595.1 uncultured Candidatus Saccharibacteria bacterium | reverse complement strand
TTCTTTTAGGCAGTTTCGTGCGGGGCAGGAGACGATTGTTTGAAAAACTTTTTACGACATCATCTCCTCTCTATCGGTATTCTCCTCTAAAAATCGTTTTGCCGCTTCGGTAAATTGTCGGACAGGAAGATCGCTCGCACACGCAAAGTTGCTGATACGTTTCCATTTGATGTCCAAGTACTCATGCGCAAGGACATTACGCAGACGCACCCATTTTTCAAGCTGACTCACGGTCTCATCTGCCAACCCAATGAGTAACGCTCCCTGGGCGATGATCTCCCGATACGCTTGCGGGGTTGGTTTGCGGCTGCTCGCAACCGCGATCTTTGCAATGTCAATGCATGTATTCATGATATTTTCCACCCATCGCTCTATCTGCAAACGTTTATATACGTCATTGAGATAATCGTCGCGCACATACTTGGTAAAATACGCATACAGATCCGTCTGGCTTTCGAGAAAAGTTAGAATACGGCCAAGCCGCTCCGCGTCATTTATGCTCAATGAATGTGATCTTTGAAAAATCTCATAGTAATCACGGGCAAGAATTCTGTAATCCTCCGCTACCCCCGTGATCACAAGCATGAATCGGAGCCAGAGACCGCGATCTTTGATTACCAGCGGCGCGCCCCGAATCGCGGCGGCTGCAATGCTTGCTGGCGCGCGGTTTAGGACAATCAGATCAATATTATCCGTTCCCAGTATCCCGGCGCAATCCGTCCACACCTCATCTTCTTTCGGATATTCGCGGTCTGTGTTTTCGTACTCGAGTTCTTCGGAAAGTGGCGCAAAATAAAGCGCGACGTCCCAATCCGAATCAGTATGCGTTCTGCCGCTTGCCCGAGAACCAAAAACAAACGCCATGACAACATCATCCCGTTTCGTAAAATATGCCTTAAGCGCTTGTATATTTTGGTCGGTATGCATAATCCTTATCGCGATTCGGTGAACGGCCGTATTCGCAAGTATACACCATCGCGCTCCTCTCGGCAAACTTTCGCAGTTTATCCACATCCAGACAACCGTCTTACCAAAAATCTATACCTATCGGATAATATTTTTGGTAGATATGGAAGAGAACGTAATTAATTTTGACAATGGAGCCCAATACTGTTATGCTCATGTTGTTCCTGTAAAAATGTAACCCTTCGGGCATAAATAAGCTAAGTATACGATACGTCCATGAGAGGAGAACGTGCAAAAATTAGCGAGAAAAATACAAAAAATGCATTGAGAAGCACACGCGAAAGAGGCTAATCCTCGGCTCTACACTGATTTTTCATACTCTATCTCTATCTGTTGACAGACGCGAACTGGGCGTATCGTGCTGGTTTTTTCTTTGCTCTATGTCATCATTATGAACACATATTATCTGTTGGTCGGGGTGGGAGGAGTCGCGCTTTTCGGCGTCGGAATCGGGCTTGGCTATCTCGTGCGCCAGCTCGTGGCACAGCAGCGCAAATCATCCATCGAGGCAAAGCTGCGCAAGCTCATTGAGGATTCGCGGGCGCAAGCAAAAGAGGTGTTGCTCGACGCAAAAGAAAAAGCCGCACAAACGCTCGATGAGGCAAAACAGGAAGAACGCGAGCGCATGAACCAAGTGCGCCGGCTTGAGGAACGCCTGATCGAGCGCGAGGCAGTTATTGATCGGCGCGCGAGTGAGCATGACAGACGCGAGAAAGAGATGGAAGAGCGCATTGAACGGATCCATGCCGTCAAAGCCGAGGTTGAACAGGCGCGCGAACGCGTGACCAGGGAGCTTGAACGCATCTCGGGCCTGTCCAGAGAAGAGGCGCGCGCCGAGGCGCTTGCGCATATTGAGCAAGATCATGCCCAGGATATGATGGTTCGTATCAAGAAGCTTGAGACACAAGGGTTCGAGGATCTGGAACGGCGCGCAAAAAATATTTTAGCCGCGCTGATCCAACGGCTTGCGAGCTCAACCACCTCGGATGTCACGACCACAACGGTGACTATTCCCTCGGATGACATGAAAGGCAAGATCATTGGTCGGGAGGGGCGCAATATCAAGGCCCTGGAACGCGCTGCCGGGGTTGAAATTATCGTTGACGACACGCCCGGTTCCATCGTCATCTCCTCATTTGATCCGGTGCGTAGACACATCGCGAAGATTGCGTTGGAGAAGTTGGTGCAAGACGGCAGGATCCAGCCCGCGCGAATTGAGGAGACCATAGACAAGGCCCGCGAGGAAATCGAAAAACAAATACGTGAGGCCGGAGAGCAGGCCGCATACGAGGTTGGCATCTTTGATCTTGATCCGCGCCTGTCCCTGCTGCTTGGGCGCCTAAAATTTCGCACGAGCTACGGTCAGAACGTGCTCCAGCACTCCATTGAGATGACGCATCTTGCCGGCATGCTTGCCGCAGAACTTGGCGCCGACGTGGCCATTGCCAAAAAAGGCGCATTATTGCATGACATCGGCAAAGCGGTGGATCACGAGGTTACAGGCACGCACGTTGAAATCGGCCGGCGCATTTTGCAGAAATTTAATATGGATATTCGAGTGATCCAGGCCATGCAGTCACACCACGAGGAGTATCCCTACGAGACGGTCGAGGCGATTATCGTGCAGACCGTTGATGCGATCTCGGCATCCCGCCCGGGCGCGCGCCGCGACTCGCTTGAGAATTACCTAAAACGACTTGAAGACCTTGAGCGTATTGCGACATCGTTCCCTGCCGTGGAGAAGGCATACGCAATCTCTGCTGGCCGCGAGATTAGAATATTTGTGACCCCCGACAAGATCAATGACGCAGAGGCGTACGGGCTTGCGCGCGAGGTAGCGCTCCGGGTTGAAAATGAACTCAAGTTTCCGGGTGAAATTCGCGTGATGGTGATTCGCGAACTTCGCGCCATTGAGTATGCGAGATAAAAAGACGTGTGGATAACAAGAATTCACCCCGCACCTTTTTTGTGCTATGCTCTTAATCGGGCAAAATGCGGTACAGCGTGTTGAGCTGACAACGAAAGGTGCTGGGTTCACAAAACAAGCCAAACTTGATATACTGCCGATGGCATCTACATGGTTCTAAAGGTCGAGTACAATCAAGCATCCTAATTTTTTTCTTTCTATGAATAAAGCAGGCATTGTGGAAGTCGTAAGCACGAAGCTCGATATCACCAAAAAAATGGCGGAAGACGCGGTAGATATAGTCTTTGACACCATTACCCAGACACTTGCTAAGGGAGAAGAGGCGAGTGTTGCGGGATTTGGCGTGTTTCTCGCCAAGAAACGGGAAGCGCGCATGGGCGTGAACCCGCGCACCGGAGAAAAACTTCAGATCAAAGCTACCACCACTCCGAAATTCCGCGCAGGCAAAGCTCTCAAAGACGCGGTAAAGTAATCAGCATCTTTGGCACTACATCAAAAACCTCCCAATTTCAGGAGGTTTTTGATTATTGATTTTTGCTGGAGCGGGTAGGGGGAATCGAACCCCCGACGCCAGTTTGGAAAACTGGGGTATTGCCACTATACGATACCCGCACTCTTACTTGTACTTGTCCATTCCAGACTAAGTCTGGAATGATTGTTTTTCTAAATCATTGAACGCTTCCAGACAGTATTCACTATACTCGTCTGCGTTCATACCAAGTATGGTATCACGGAATGTGAAATTTACAACATGAGAAAGCTCACTCTTTCTACCCATATAGTCGCTCAAGGTTGACCACGGGTATGAAACAAGATCGCTGAATGCTCTTCCCGTTCCAGTTCCAGACTTAGTCTGGAATAAAGGATATGGGTTGAAATGAATGTATCTCGTAAGATAGGTTGCATATTCGCCTTGATCTATATGCTTTGCTTTGAAACTGCTTTCAAAAAGCGCGCCGCTTCTCTCGTTGCGTTTATTGAAATACATAGTGTAGCTTATACCTACTTTGTGGAGGAATTTACTTATGGAGCCATCGCTCAACGCTTTCATTGCCATGTGATAATGGTTTGGCATCAAACATGCCGCGACTAAATCTACCATGGGTTCCCGTGGGATCAAGACATTTTTTGGATGGAGTCTTACGGCATCGAAATTAGCAGGGATGTCTTGAAAATTATTGAGAAGATACAAAGTATTCACAAAACGAATTCGATCTCTGTCATTCATGAAAAGAATCCGTTTATCAACCCCGCGATTATAAATGTGATAATATTCGTCCTTCACAAGTGCCTCTTTTCTCATAGAACTTTTTTTCTTATACTTATCTGCTTATTCCAGACTTAGTCTGGAATGAAAAATGTACTGCTGCAAACTTTTGTTTCGGGCTGCCGAGATTCGAACTCGGACTAAAACGTCCCAAACGTCTCGTGCTGCCATTACACTACAGCCCGTTTCACATGAAACACCTAGTACTGTCTCTCCCAGAGCGCATTTTCCATATGTTTGACTATGGCTTTGTTTGTGTCAAGATCAATAGAGATCGCCATAATATCAATTTGCCATTCTTGATTCGGGCTGTAGTGCTTCTCAAGAAGATATATTTGGCAAACTCTCTTAATTTTCCGCGCCTTTAATGTGTTTACGCTCTGCTCCGGAAGGAAATCGTGAACGTGCTTCATGTCTCGTGTCTTCACTTCCACAAAAACAAGCGCGTTGTCCTTTTTGGCGATGAGATCAATTTCGCCATAGGCCTTTGTGTAGTTTCGATCAATGATTATATATCCCTTTTCTTGCAAATATTTTTCCGCGATTTTCTCGCCCGTATCCCCAAATTTTCTTTTTGTTGAAGGCATGAGTGAGAATGTCCTTTAGATTATATCGGACAGTCCTTTAGATCTCCCCTTTGCCTCTCCTGAGTAAGGAGGTGGAGTTGGGGTGGTGGTGTGCGTTGTTCCACGTGTTACACTCTATTACATGGGCGGTATAGGATTCGAACCTATGACCCCTGCAATGTGAATGCAGTGCTCTGCCGCTGAGCTAACCGCCCCTTATTTTTGCTCTTCTTGTTGTTATTCCCGATTTATCTACCGGCCGTAGCCTTAGCAAAGGAGACACGACGAAAGAACGATACGCTTGACAAAAAATATGTAAGTCCTGCTCACGTAACACGTGAAACACTTGTCGTTCTAGATATTCAGTCTGTTGATAAGCTTTTCATGTGGCGCCTCAAGAATGTCCCTGAGAAATCGGTCGTACATGTTTGTCCGATAGATAAACTCGTCTTTGGTCATGAGCGTATAATGGACCTGTTTACCTATTTCGGATTCTAATTCGCTCAGAAATCTTTCCATTTTTCCTTTGGTAATATCGTCTGCCACAAGCAGAAGATCGGTGCGTCCCCTGTCATTATTGATCAGTGTGCCTGCGATCATAGCCAGTCGAATCCTGCCGAGTTTTTTGAGTTTGCGCAAAAGGTTCTTTTTCGATGCAACCGATGACTTAATGATAAGATTCCGCAACTCCGGGAAAATCTCAAAATCCTGATTTACGACGTAGACTAATGTCTTTGTCTTTTTTGTCTTCATCTTCTTTTCAGAGATTATGCCGAGTTTCAGAAGTGTGTTGATTTCTCTGCGAACTTGAACACCTTTTACATTGCTCTTTTGCACAATCATGTCGAAAGTGAAGGATTGACCGGGATTCTGCATAAAAATACGAAGTATCCTTGCTTTGGGTACAGAGTCCAATAGTTTCTCAAGAATTTGTTCCATGTGAAACAGTTACGATTAATTCTGTGATCAAGCATATAGTGAAACACCCCACTGTTCAAGAGGCAGTGGGGTGTTTCACGTGTTACTATTTGATGGTAACGGTACCACCCGCTTCTTCAATTTTTTTCTTTATCTCTTCAGCTTCCTCTTTGGAGACCCCTTCTTTTATCATCTTTGGAGCCGCATCTGCCAAATCCTTTGCTTCTTTTAGGCCAAGCGAGGTAATTTCGCGTAACACCTTAATGACCTGGATTTTTTGAGCTCCTGCGCTGGTAAGTTCAACGCCAAACGAGGTTTTCTGCTCCTTTACTGCTCCCTCATCACTAACACCTCCCATAGTTGGCGTGGCGGCTCCCATCATTCCTGACATCATCGGGACTGCCGCCGATACACCAAATTTCTCCTCAATGGCTTTTATGAGCGCTGAGAGCTCAAGAACATTCATTTTTTCTATCGCTTCAAGTATTTGATCTTTATTCATGACTATATCAATAGCATGTCAGATCAGAGAGTGTAACACGTGTTACATGTTACGCCTCCTGTCTCTGGTCGCCTAATTTTTGCAATACTATGGCTAAGTTACATATATTTGCCCCCAAAACCATTGCAAGACCTCTGATTGGCGACTGCATGGCTCCAACAACCTGTGCAAGTAGAACTTCTCGTGTTGGGAGCTTTGCAAGGGCCATAACATCTTTTTCGTTCAATATCTTATGACCCAGAATAGCTCCGAGAATCTTGAAAGATTCGTGGTCTTTGTGAAATTTGACCAGCACCTTTGCAGGAGCGATCTCTTCTCCATAGCAAAATGCCGCTCCCACCTCTCCTTCCAGCTCTCGGGTCTTGTATTTCATGCCGTGTTCGCTCAATGCCCGATCAAACAGGGTCTTTTTGGCAACTTTATACTCCGCGTCCGTCTTTTTCAGCTCCCGGCGCAATTCTTGGGAGTCCATCACGGAAATACCGCGAAAACCTGTTAAAAAAACAACTTTCTGGCGATCAAGCTTATCATTCAGCTCCTGAATCGTTTCTTCTTTTTGTACTTTGGTAAGCATGCTGCAAAATAAAAGAGGCCTGTAATGCCCCAAAGACAGAACTCGATGAGTCAATATCGCTTTGACTCCTCGCTCTCGACCTTTCCTCGGTGGGGCTTAATTATTTGCCCACTGTCTTTGGAATATACATAGTATAGGGGAAGAGAGAATTATGTCAATATTAATCTTCGAACACAGAAAAAGCTGACACCTCAGAAATGTCAGCTACGCCTAGTTGTCGCGAGTCGTGGCCATACCCCAAACGCAGTACCAATCTCGGTGATTGGTACTCTCGTCTACGAGGATAAATGAGTAACAAACGGATGAGAGATCTAGATATTTTCTAAGCATAGCGGATCTCTCCGGAGTCAGGAGACATAGCCATGTCCTTTTATGTCTCTTTTGATTTATGAAATCAAGACAAGATGATGGCGTTGCACCATTGATATTTGTTGGAACATAGCCCTTTGCTTTAGCTTCCGCGGCTGTCCAGATTTCGTAATCTGCAAATTTTGGCATTATATTCTCCTCTTAAAGTATAGTGGGTGAGGTATTGGCCTCGCTCTTTGAAGTGAGGCGCTTAAATCGTTATAGCATATTATGATCTAAACGCCCCACTCCATTTTTAAAAAGATCTGGAATGTTATGAACAATAAAAATACCTATGCGTCCGGCATAAGTGTGCAAATAGCTGGGAAATCAGCTGTTTTGTCTTACGCGGACACAGTGGGAAGCAATAGGGCTTCGCATATAAAGGCCCGGACTTATCCCTTACGTCGGGAAATACCGTTGCGCGACAGTGTGGGACTCTCACCCACTTCACTTTATAACCATTTTATTTTCAAGTACTTTGAGAGTATATCATCAGGAGAGATAGAGTCAAATGTATCTCCTATTTCACAAACTCACTTTGGTTTCACGTGTTACATCAGCGGATGTATTTTGACTTCGCAATATTGTGTTCGTCGAGGGTGCGCGAGAATATGGTGTGTCCCTCCGGGGTAGAAAGGTAATACAGGTAAGATGATTTTCGGGGGTAGAGCGCGGCACGAATCGCGGAAAGGCCCGGGTTTGCGATCGGGCCCTTGGGCAGTCCTTTATATTTGTATGTGTTGTAGGGCGAGTCAATGGCAGTATCCGCATAGGAGACCTTGGTTGTCCGGCGTCCAGTGAGAAAGATAATGGTAGCGTCTACTTGTAGGGGGATGCCAAGACCAAGGCGTTTCCACAGGATCCCGGAAACAAGCTCTCGGTCGGCGTCTATGGCAACTTCTTTTTCAATCAATGATGCCATGGTAATGATCTCAAATATAGTTCGATGCTGGCGGATCGTCTCTTCCCGCAGGTCATTGGAAAATTTCGCGTCAAAATTTTTGAGCATCCGGATTGCAACGTCTTGACCGGGCGTGCCAGGATAGAAACGATATGTGTCCGGGAAAAGATACCCTTCCAGCCCGGCATGTAAGGGCCTTTCTTTGAGAAAAGAAAATGATTCCGCAAACATCAAAGTCCGGTTCGGGGCTATGATCTCATCAAAGTCGTGTTGTTGGACAATACCCTGTCGGTCAAGGTATGCCCCTATTTCTTTGGTATCCCACCCTTCCGGAATGGTAACGGCCAGTTCAGGCGCCCCAAGGATCAGATCTTGTGCAATGTCCGTTATGGTTGCGCGATCGCTGAATACATAGATTCCGGGTTTCAGCTTCGAGGCCTCATCGCGGAGTGACACATAGGTCACGAATGTCCATTTGGAACGGATCATACCTTCTTGTTTGAGCAGTGTGCCGATCTTGCGCGAGCCAAGCCCAGGAGCGATTGCCACTTTCTTTGTGCCGTGGAAGCCGGTATGAGACGTGCGCACTTCATAGCCAAAGCCGGTGAGCACAATTCCCGCAGTCATGCAGAATATGATCAAGATCGTGCGCTGCAATTTAGATTTGATAGACATAGACATTGTTTTTTTGAGCAACCGGGATGAGTCCATTGATCTTGAATGCGTTTGAAATGATGCGAGTTCCGGATACACATTCAGTAAGAAGTTTCTCTTTCAATTTTTTGAGTGTACCGGGCAAAAGATAGACGAACACCACATCGGTGTTGGTATCCGCCAAAGAAATATCAAAAATATTTGCGCGCGTAACAATGACGCGGTCTGCAAATCCAATCCGCCGCACGTTGCGTCTACTGAACCACACAAGCAGTGGATTGATTTCAATTCCTTTGGCATATGCGCCTTCGCGTGCTGCCGCAATAAGAAGCGTGCCGTCTCCGGACCCGAGCTCAAGCACGCGTATGCCCTCGCGGAGATCGGCGAGCTCAAGCATGGTTGCGATCCTGTCTTTTCGCGAGCGGACGAACGGCGCACCCTTCAAATCCGACCAGATCGTAAAAGAGAAGATCGCGATCGTGAATATGATACTCGCGGCAAGTACGAGTCCGAGTATGAGCAAAAAGAAAAGGGACATGATGGAGATATGGCCATGACTCTGAAAAAACGGGAGTTGAGGGAATCGAACCCCCGAATGCGGTTTTGGAGACCGCCGGTATACCACTTACCTAAACTCCCCCGAATGAAGACGTTACGTCTTCTTCGCCTCTTTGTGCTCGGTATGTTTTTTGCACCATTTGCAGAATTTGCTGTATGAGAGCTTGCGCTCGACTTTCTTGATATTTTTGCGGCTCCAGTAGTTGAACCGCTTGCACTTTGAGCACTGGAATCTGATAAAATTTATTTGCGGCATATCGTTTATGGTTAACAGATAATGTGTCCGTTTGTACGGAGCCCAAGGAGAGAGTCGGACTCTCGTTTATTCCTTACCATGGAATTGTTCTGCCGTTGAACTACTTGGGCAAAGAAACAAAATTTACTTGCCTCCGACAGGATTTGAACCTGCATTGGGTTGCCCCACATGGTTCTAAACCATGCGCGTATGCCAATTCCGCCACGGAGGCGCGTGGTACGCGGGATCAGCTTATCAATTTCTCTACTGTATCTGAAAAAGAGAGAAAAAGCAACTGCCGTATTAGCGCAATTCACATTTTTTCGCGGCACAAAAGATTGACACTCCCACCGGCAGGTTCATGCGTTTCAACAAGAAGCGTTCACTCCCAAATATGCGGGTCAGAACAATGTTTAACCATTCAGGTGGGTTTATATCTAAATCGGTTTCTGCCGTTCGTATTTTGAATGTGCGCTGCAGGAGCCGCACTCCGGCAATGGCAGGGAACAGCATAGTGTTAAAATATGTTACCCGCTCGATATGGAAGTCTGCGTCGGTGAGCAGGGAACGAATCTCCCTGCTCGTGTAGCGCCGTTTATGGTGGACGTGATTATCATGTGCCGACCATAAAAACATAAAAGCGGGAACCGTAAGCATGAGATATCCTCCGGGCTTCAGCAGGGACCAGGCGGTTCGAATGGCGCCAGTCTGTTCCTCAATGTGCTCCAATACGTCGAGCATGGTAATGAGATTGAAATTTCCGCTGGGAACGGTTTGCGGAAACGAGCCGTGTAAAATCGTAATGTCCGGGAATTTGCGCCGCGCCATAGCAATCGCCGTATCCGATGCCTCAAGACACGTCACTTTTTTTGCGTATGTCCGGATGAGCGGTACGTTAATTCCGGGTCCGCTCCCGATATCCAGTGCCGTTTCAACTTTTGTCGGAATATATCGGCCGATCAGGCTCTGCAATATATTCCGACGCGCAACAAACCACCAGTGCGAGGATTCCTTTGTGGAAAATTTTTCGTAGAGATCAGTTCTCACCGCCTATATTTATTTTTTTATCAACAATGTATAAAGGCCGCTGTCGCGCCTCATCAAAAAGGCGCTTCATGTAGTCGCCGACTATACCAAGCATAAAGAGTTGTATGCCGCCGGTAAAAAGCACCAAAATCGCGATTGACGCAAACCCGGGAATATACGTATCGGTAAACAGACGCAAAACAAGTATGACAACTATGCCCAAACAGGAAAACAAGAAGAATGTAAAACCAAGAATATTAATGACCAAAAGCGGTAGTCGGGTAAAGCCGAAAAAACAATCATAAGCGAACCGGAAGCGCGTAAAGACGCTATATTTGGATACGCCGCTATGTCGCTCTTCGCGCTCATAGGGCAGACCAATCTGTCGGAAGCCGACCCACGAACGCAGTCCGCGGATATAACGCCCCCGTTCCGAAAAACGATTGATGTGATCAACAATACGGCGTGCCATGAGTGAAAAGTCGCCCGCGTCCAAGGGGAGCGAAATATGCTCGCCGGTTTTCTGCGCAATCCGGTAAAACAGATAAAAGCAGGATCGCTTGAGCAGTCCCTCTTTTCGCGCTTTTCGAATGGCGTAGACCACATCATTGCCCTTCTGATAGAGCGCATACATCTTGGGGATAATTTCCGGAGGATCTTGCAGATCGCCGTCCATGACAATAACGGCTGATCCAGCCGCGTGCTCAAGACCGGCTGATACGGCGGCCTGATGCCCGAAATTGCGGGAAAAACATATCAATTTAATCCGCCGGTCTGTCGTCGCGCGGGTTTGAATTATCTCAGCCGTGCGATCAGTGGAGCCATCATCCACAAAAATAATCTCCCATGCGACACCAAGCGTCTGCATGACCACGGATAATCGCACAAACAGCTCGCCGAGGACGCTCTCTTCGTTGTAGACGGGTATGACGATGGACAGTTCGGGCATGGTATGTTGAGGCTAGAGCGACTTTTATTGCAACCCTTTTTTATAAAACACAATGGCTTGATTGTCCTGGTATTTTTTCTCCCATTTGTCCGGAAGCTCGGCGAGCGCTGCGGCAAGCGAGGATTCGGATGAAATAAAGAACCATTGGATGTCGTAGCGTTGTATTGTTTCGTACCACTTCGGATAGACTTGGTTGATTGTTATATAATCTTGAAATAAAAGGCGATTATTGGCGCGGCCGTCTATAAAGACGGGTTGGTTCGGCATCTGCCAGATGATTTCACCGCCCCAGTCGTAGTTGTTGAACATGCGCGGTAGAAGTTTTTGGGTCTTTAACCACGCAAGCGCATCAATCGGAATGTCGCTGTAAAATGCTTTCTGGCGGATGTCGAACAGAGAGGAGACAAAAGAAGTTTGTGTAATCGCCTGCGCCGACTTTGGTGAGGTAAAAATGGCAACTTGGCTGATGATGAATCCCGCAAACACAACAAACGCCAATGTCTCCGGCATAAGCGGATTTTTTGCAAGCCGCCGATAGATAATCGGCAAAGCAACAATGGCAAAGAGGGGTATAAAACGAATGTATGATAAAGCCAGGAAAAGGAAAAAAAGGAAAAAAAGCGAGTCCTGAAAAGAAAAATCCTGCTGTGCGCGATCATTGAGCAAGAAAAGAATAAGCAGCAGGAGAAGGCAGAAAAAAGGGATCGCGCTTGACGTTGATATAACGCTTGGTGCCCACTCCATAATATAGTGAAGTGCTTCTTTTCCTTGGGATATACGCAATAAATCAATGTACAGATGATAGTGGTACGCGGTGAGGAATGTTGCGAGAAGGGAGAGCGCGAGGATGGCGAGAAAAGACAGTATGGTTTTTTGTTGTTCGCGGAGCAGACGCGAAAAGATGGTGCGGAGTGAGAGTGGAAACACAATCTGAACGTTTTGGAGCAGGTGGAAGAACATTAAGCCCCCAAACATGAGCAACCCCAATGGGAACCCGCCGTGGATATTTGCCCAAACAAAGAAGAGCAACGGGAATGCCATTAGTATTTTTTTATTGCTTTTTTCGGCGTATCTTTGCCACAAAAAGAGAATGAGTACTACACCAAGCCAGTCAAACACTTGCGAGCGTACGCCAAAGAAAGGTTTTGCGATGAGGAGTGCGGGAAAGCCGATGAGAAAGCGCTGTTTCCAGTCAGGATTTGAGACGCAGAGCCGTGGCAAGAGCGAGAGAAAAAGATACGCGGCGATTGCGGCAAAAAGGAGCGAGAGAAGTATTGTCGTATTGTCTGCAAGCCTGTAGAGGAGCGCGTATGCGGCGTCTGCCGCGTATTCATGATTTACCCATTGGTATTGCGGCGCGGTCCATGAGAATATGTCGTGGCTCGGAACCGACCAATGGTCAAGATAATACATGCCGGCGCGCAAATGCCAGCCGAAATCAGGATCGTTGACCGGATGATACGTGAGCATAAAAAAAGCGAGCGACAAAATGCCCACTTGCAGAATCGTCGTGTATTTGTTTGAAATCATGTCTCAGAGTGGATGATTGAAGTCTCACTTCAATCATTAAGGATGATAGAATATCACTATTTTACTGAAAGAAATCCTGCAGCACGGCAACAATGCCCCATGCGGATGCCATGACAAACATGCCGATAATGCCGTAGAGGATCACGTTTTTTGCTTTTTCAAGCTTGCCGGTATCTCCCTGGCTACCGATCACATACTGGATCACGCCCCAGAGAAACATGATGGTTGCTATCGCGAACAGCAAAATAATGACCGGATTAAGAATCTGAGTGGTGATTTTATCAAGAATGCAGGTAATGGGAGATGGCGCGGTGAGACAGGGCATTTTGATGGCGGTCTAGAAAAGTTTCTTAGAGTTGACACCTGAGATAACCATTATGACAGCTACAATTTATGGGAGTAGGGGGGCATTCGTTGCCTCCTTGGTTTATCGGACTGATTCCACCAGGGCCGAATTGCGGAATGGGGATGGATGGCGCTCCAATCCCGAAGTATACTTGCAGGGCAACCACGATGCCGAATACCGATGCCAGGATAAACATGCCAATAATGCCCCACCACAGAATTCCCTTTGCCTCTTTGAGTTTTTCCGGATTACTCGCGGCAAAAATGAATTTAACCATTCCCCACACAAACACAAGCACTGCCAAAACAAAGAGCAGGATAATAACAAGCCGGGCTGTTCCAATGAGGTTGACAATGATTTGATTGATGTGGGATGGGGGCATGAGGCAGAGATCCCTCCCTCAGTATCAAGAGAGGGGAGGGAGGGAAATGGAACAAAGACTTCTTGTGCGTCACGCTAATTGCCGATGATGTTGGCCGGTATGGGCACATTCTGAAAACCTCCGCCTCCGGTGACCCCAAAGTATGACTGCAGGAACGTAACTAGACCAAATACTGATGCAAGCACTGCCATAGCGATCACGCCCCACCACATGAAACCCCTTGCTTTTT